>CAZVGY010000103.1:0-12109 GCA_964627015.1 uncultured Desulfobacteraceae bacterium | reverse complement strand
TAAAATGTTACTAAAAATGTTCAGGGAAAACCCCCTGTTCTAGTCAAGACCCTTAAATCCTGAACAGTCAGAAATTAATAATGCCTCTCTCTGCAGATATATCATGTGACGTCTCTCGATCTGATCTAAATTTCATTTGAAATCATCCGTAATTTAAAATATTATCGGAACAAAAATTTTCACCCACTTTGCTTTAGGCCGTATTTTTAATGAGCTTAACTGGAACTTCAACCACTTTGTCTCTAATTTCTAATCAGAGGAGAACATATAATGCCTGACAAGACTGAAAAAGATCTTGCTTACGCGTTCGCAGCTGAGTCCAAGGCAGCCACACGCAATGAAGCCTTTGCAAAAAAGGCAGAGTTGGAGGGTTATCCTCAGATAGCACGCCTATTCAGAGCTGTCTCTGACGCAGAATCGGTTCATGCCCGCCGCTACCTTATGTTGATGAGAGGCAAAGTGGGAACGACTGAAGAAAATCTTGAGACTGCCTTTCAAAACGAGATAAAGGCAAATGTGCAGGAGTATCCCTCCCTAATCAAGAATGCCTCTGAAGAGGGTAAAGAAGGGGTGTTAAAGGCATTTTCACAATCACGCGATGTAGAAGACCGCCATGCAGAGCTTTATAAAAAGGCAATGAGCGATATGCTGGCCGAGCGTGAAACTGATTATTACGTCTGTCAAGTGTGCGGCTATGTAGCAGAAGACGCAGCCCCTGACAACTGCCCCGTGTGCGGAGCTGTAAAAGGTAAATTTAAGCTAATCAAATAACAAAACAAAGGCACGTTAATGCGCGGTCTTTATCGGCATAAACGGCTATACTTCCTCTCTCTCTTTCTCTAACTAAGCCACTGTAACCGACTGAGCTATACATAAATCATGTTTTATGTAAAACAGACATTAAAGACAGAATATATAAATAAATTCCGTCACATGGGTCACTGCCTCGACTTAGATCAACACGGCTCACTATTTTGCAAAAAGGAGCCCGTATGAGAATAAAACTGGATATTATATCCGGCATACCAATGTTTGATGGGCTGCCTGAAGACCAGCTTAAGGCTATCGAACAAATAGCGATTGACAAGTCATTCAAAAAAGGCGAATGCATTTTTTCAGAGGGAGACCTAGGAGATGGATTTTACCTGGTTGTGTCCGGCATTGTCAAAATTTTCAAATTATCACCTGAAGGAAAGGAACAAACACTCCACATTCTAGGCCCTGGAGAGCCATTTGGAGAGGTACCTGTATTTAGTGGAAGAGTTTTTCCCGCTAATGCTGAGGCAATAGCCGAAAGCAGCTTACTTTTTCTCCCTAGGGATGCTTTCGTAACGCTTTTGACTTCAAACCCCTCTCTTGCCCTCAACATGCTGGCTTTACTCTGTATGAGGCTTCGACAATTTACCGTTCAGATAGAAAACCTCTCTCTAAAGGAGGTCCCCGCCCGCCTAGCCTCTTACATTCTGTACCTGGCCGAAGAACAGGGAGATGAGAGCATGATTATATTGGACATTTCAAAAACCCAGCTAGCTGCCTTACTGGGTACGATACCTGAAACTCTTTCGCGTATCTTTGCCAGAATTAGCAGTCAAGGCCTTATTGAAATAAAAGATCGACGTATACGGCTTATTAACCTCCAGGGGTTGAAAAACCTTGCTGGCCAGGGAAAGTGATGACTTTAGACCCGCCCAGGCGGAGTGAATTACCTACAACAGAAACGGAACTCATTGCCATTGCTGCGGCTGCAAACACAGGATTCAACAGGATATGAAAAAACGGATACAATATTCCGGCTGCAATGGGGATACCCAGACTGTTATAGAAAAATGCCCAGAAGAGATTCTGTCTTATAACTCTCATAGTTTTAAACGACAGGCTTATAGCCGCGGGTACTGACTTCAAGTCATCAGTTACCAGGGTTATATCACTGGCTTCAACAGCCACATCTGTCCCCGCTCCTATGGCAATGCCTATGTCAGCAGCAGCAAGGGCGGGAGCATCGTTAATACCATCCCCTACCATGGCGACCACGCGCCCCGAAGACTGAAGCCTCCTTATCTCTTCAGCCTTATCCCCCGGAAGCACCTCTGCCAGGACCTGGTCGATCCCAAGAACATTCCCAACAGTTCTAGCAGCGTTATGGTTGTCCCCGGTGAGCATCACGGTATGAAGCCCCATCGACTTCAGGACGCTGACAGCTTCTTTTGCGGAAGCCCTCGGCACATCAGAAATAGCTATTAAGCCTATAACACGGCCCTCCTCCGAAATAAAAACGACTGTCTTCCCGTCTTCACTGAACTTATCAATCTCCTGTTCAAGTCCTGTCAAAATCATATTTTCACTATTCATGAGTCTTCTATTCCCGAGCACACAATTCTTTCCATCCACGAGTGCACTTGCACCAAGGCCTGAGAGTGCCTTGAAATCAGTCACCTGATCCGGGGAAATATCTTGCCGGTTCCCTCTTTCAACAATAGCCTTTGCGAGAGGGTGCTCAGACAGGGCCTCAATAGAAACAGCCACTTTTAGTATATGTTCCAGGTCACTCCCCTCTGTAGTCAAAATATCCGTAACCTCTGGCTCGCCTGCAGTGAGGGTACCGGTCTTGTCAAATACTATGGTGTTCAACCTGTAGGCCCGTTCCAGACTCTCACCTCCTTTTATAAGTATGCCATTTTCAGCACCGAGACCTGTACCCACCATCACCGCTGTCGGGGTTGCAAGACCCATTGCGCAGGGGCAGGCAATAATCAATACAGATACAAAATTGAGCAGTGCTCGGCTGAAGACTGGTTCAGGCACAAAGAAATTCCATATAACAAATGTAAAGGCGGCGATTACAAAGACCACCGGCACGAAAACTGAGGCCACCTTATCTGCCAATCTCTGAATAGGTGCCTTGGAGGTCTGTGCATCTTCCACCAGCTTTATGATCTGAGCTAACGCCGTTTGAGCGCCAATCTTGGTAGCTTTGAATGTAAAACTGCCACTTTTATTCATCGTAGCTCCGAATACCTCACTATCTTTTTCCTTGTCTACCGGCATACTCTCGCCGGTAAGCATAGACTCATCTATTGCGGAAGACCCGGATATAATCACCCCGTCAGTAGGGATCTTTTCCCCCGGCCGGACCAGAACAGTATCTCCGACCAAAACCGATTCGACCGGTACAACTAATTCCCTCCCATCTCGAACTATGTGAGCTGTCCTGGGTTTGAGTTCCATCAATCGCTTTATGGCCATCGAAGTCCTGCCCTTTGCCTTTGCTTCCAGCAATCGACCCAGCAGGATAAGCGTTATTATCATTGCTGCACCGTCGAAGTAGACATGTGGAGACACTCCCGCTTCTGTAAAAAACCCTGGAGCGAAGGCGGCCAGCGACGAGTAAAGATAGGCTGCTAGCGCCCCGACCGCTACCAGTGTATTCATATCCGTGGTTTTCTGCATGGCCGCTTTAAAGGCCCCATAGAAAAACCGGCTTCCCACCCAGAAAACCACGGGTGTAGTAAGCAAAAATAGTATGATAAGCATCATCTGTCTCGGAATCCCCCTGAGAAAGGGAAACCATCCCTGCATCGACCCACCGAATATAAAAACGCTCAGGACCGCTCCGACAAGAAATCTGGTCTTCAAATCCCTTATTTCCTTGTCTCTGGCCTCTTCGACCGGGTCAGCACCCTCTTCCGTCCAACTCCCCAAAAAATCATAGCCCGAATCAGTAACTACTCTGGCAAGATTCTCTATTCCGGCCCACTCAGGCAGGTGCTGCACTGTTGCCCTTCCTGTGGCCAGATTGACTGCGGCACTCTCGACTCCCTTAAGAGATTCCAGAGCAGATTCCACTCGACGAACACACGCCGCACATGTCATACCGCCGATGGAAACCGTTGTTTTCTGAGGCAATGAATCAATACCTCTTGTAGAACCTGCCACTTCATAGCCTAGTTCTCTGATCTCGGCAGACAGCTCATCAAGATCCGTAAGGGCCGGATCATATTCCACCGTAGCCTTTTCAGTGGCAAAGTTAACCGTGGCCCCTATTACTCCTTTAGATTTATTAAGAGCTTGTTCTACTCGGCGGACGCAGGTCGCACAAGTCATGCCCATGATGTGTAATACAGCTTTTTCAGACAATTTCGTAGCCAGCCTTTCTTATCTTTTCTCTCACAATATCCATCTTCACGGGCGTATCTTCTTTAAATTCCACCTGTCCCGTTGACAGATCTACTTTTATATCCCTTATTCCCTGAATGCTTCTCAATGCCTTTTCAACTGCCATAACGCAGTGGTTGCAGGTCATACCCTTTACTTTTAATACCGGCATAATATCTCCCCGCTAGTGATTAGGTTAATTCCTTCTCTTTTTCACCGGATAAAAGATCTAAATCCAGCAGCAATACAACAAATGCTACTTAAGCGGCAGAAAGCCGGGTACCCCCTTTGATTCATTTTGGTATCAAATTAAGGCCATGCTGGAATCAAAATGCCCTTACCCGGGCTTTCAATCTTGATAAGACAGGTTAGGTAGAGAATGATACATCATGCTCTGTAAATATTCCGAGTTCGCAAATTGTAATGTCAGGCGGGGTTATTGCTTCCTGGCTTTTTGGGCCAGTTTAGCGCTTCTTCTTTTAAGTGCATCCATTTCACGCCTTTTTTCCTCTTTTGTTTTTAACACCAGGGGGGTACTTCTCTAGGGCTGCCATCACCATCCAGAGCCACAAATGTCAGGTAGGCCGAGGTAACATGGCTTAACCTTCCAGTACTTATGTCTTCCGCCTCCGCCCTTACTCCTATTTCCATGGAGGTCCTGCCCACCATATTGATTGTTGATTTCAAAATAAGCAGGTTATCCGCAAAAATGGGATTGTGAAAATCAAGTGCATCAATTGAAACAGTCACGGCATTTCCACCTGAATGTCGTGAAGCAACAACCCCGGCTGTAGTGAAAATGTGTTTAACCACCACCCCTCCATGCACATTTCCCTCAGAATTGGCGTCTTTGGATAACATAACCTCGTACTGGATAACACCGCTGTCAGCTGGTCTCCTTCCTCTCATAAAATTCCCTGCAAATCTCCGAAAAAAGGTGCATAGGTCCGTATTTGAAGATCACATAATTGGACCGGCAAACTAACTCATACTCAGAAAATCGAAGGAACTCCGAAAAAGGTATCGGAATCAAAAACTGCAATCTGGAATTCGTAAACTGGCATAATATTATCGCTCTTTCCCCAAATGAAAATCCAGCCACTCTCTCATTTCCTGGAAATTCCCTGACAAACGCCAGCGCCCATCAGCGAACACCCCGTAATCAGCACCCCCCATTGCAGACGCAAAACGCGTGGAGTTGGCATAAAAAAGCCACTGCTCCACCCACTTTCTCTCAATGACCTCATTAAATATACTGTCATTATGTTCGGGTCCCTTGGCCGCGCCTTTTCCCCAGGCCGAGAGAAGGATTTCAGTACAGGCAAGAGTCATATCATTGGAAGTTTTGATAGTATTCTCAAAACGAACAAAATGTCCGTCGACCCATCCTCTCCCATGGCAGGAAAGGCATACATTTTTTATGTTCTTACTCCTGTCCGCCTGCTCTTTCTGGCTGATCAGGTATTTTTCAGCCGGTTCCCCGGTAAGTTCAGTCGGTAGGGGCAGGCCGGCCCTGTTCTTTATTACAGTAGTGTCGGGCGATTTCGGGTGAGCATGCGCATATATCAGACCAAATATTCTCCAGGGAAGACGATCGTTCATACGGTGGGAGCGCTTTGCTATTACCTCCCCATCCTCAGAGGTCAAAAGGCTTATATGGCATACCGCACAGGTAGGGGCGGTAAAATCCTTGCCCACGACCCAGGGAACATGGCTGAAATTCCATGAATTACCGGATGAGGAATAAATGTTTCCATGTTTGCTAACATTATAGACCTTATATGCCGGCACATCTGGACCTTTATGGCATTGAGAGCAGGTATGTGGCTTTCTGGCAGTATCGATAGAAAAACTGTGCCTCACGTGACAGGCCGAACATGAGCCCTTGCTTCCGTCCGGATTGATTCTACCCACCCCCTGGTTAGGCCACCCTGATAGTGTAGGTATCTTCACCTCACCAAAGTCTGTTTTCCTTGTAGTAGAGCCGGTGACTTTGACCGAAGTTCCATGACAATGCAGGCATGAATCTTCAGCAGTCTTTAAATCCGATGCTGACTGGAATGGGCTCTCATGAGTCGGCGAAGTACGATTAGTCGACCTCATCATCTCCTTATAAACCGAATTATGCACTAGATTCCCATAGGCATGGGACATCAGGTTTTCGCCGTATTCCTCAGCTTCGCGAACATGGCAGGTAGAGCAGTCTTCGGGAGTAACCACTAAATGTATGCGGTAACCATTATGCTCAAACGTATCTTTATGTTTCTCCGATTTTGATGAATGGCATTCGTAGCATCCTACTGTATTGCCAAGGAACTCTGCTGGTATGGCATCTGTGGAAATCCTTCTTTCAAGGACAGATTTTTTCATGCCTACGGCCGGACTGACTCTGGAATGCCGGCTGTTTTGCCATCCTGCAACAATACCCGGATGAAGAGAAGCATGACAATCTAGACACTCCCGGGTATTATCACTTTCCCGTAAATCTTCACCAAATGTCCAGCCTGGAAAAAACAACATGGCCCACAGGAAGAAGGATGTGCTAATTCTTACAAACCGTCGTGATTCGGTACTTGCCACAGATACCCCCTTTTTCCGGAACATGCGCCTGCCAATATTTCTAGGCAGATTGGGTCTGAAACCTTATTCTGTCAATTGCCCAGTCGTGTTCGAGTAATCCTGAACTAACGAACTGCTCCATTATCAGCTTACTTGTCATTGAAAAATGATAGATTAAGCTTTTGTATCTTCCTCTGCTGGAGGAGGCTGCTCTATTTTTCTTAAAGCCTCCTTGGCTAGCTGACCTGCACTTTTCCTAACTAGCCGCCGATCTAGATATAACAAAAATTCAGATTGATCTTTAAGAATCTTTTTAAGATCTGCTAATGACTCCTCCAATCTCAAATATCCCATGATCCAGGCTGCCAACCCCCTTGCCGCTGCATCCCCAGATCTCAAAAAAGGTATTATATAGCGCCCGCTCTTTTGCAAAAGTTCAGGCCTTACCTGACAAAGCCTTCCTATTCCCCATAAAACACCGCGCTGCATCAGTTCGTTTTCCTGAAAATTGCCATCCTCACGCGCATAGGACACCAGGATGCTGGAATATTCCTCAGCCAAATTCCTATTATTGGCCAGTATCTCCCCCATCGCCTCAGGAGCCCCCCAGGCTATTCCGCCCGACTCATCGTTAAGGTTCCACATCAGCCTGCGTATGATTACTCTTGCCGATTCAATATCTTCATCAGCGAGTCTTCCCACTATCGATCCCATGGCTGTGACGGCGCGCCACTTTGTCTGCTCATTCCCGCTGCAGAGAAATAAAAAAAGGGGATTCACCACTTTGCGAGCGTTGAGGCGGTATAAAACTCCTAATGCCCCTTCAAAATCATCGGAGTTAAGCAGCTCAAGGACCTTTTTTTTTAGACCTCTGCGTTCTTGTGTTTCATTACCCATGCTTTTGTATGCCCGCCGGCGATTAAAAGACGACACTTAATATTTTTGCACAAAGAAAAAGCAACCGCCGGCAAAGGCATTTCCAAAACTGCCCTACTTGTTAAAGAGCATTATCAACCTTCCAAACCTCCCATACTTTGCCTACCAGATCCGGGCCCGGTTTTAGAGTAGGTTTGCCCGGCTGCCATCCGGATGGTGTAGCTTCTTCTCCCTTGGTATTTCTGACATGCTGAAAAGCCTGAACCTGACGAATAAGTTCGCTCATATTACGTCCCACAGGCGGGGTCAATATTTCAAGGCCCTGAATCACACCATCAGGATCGATTATAAATCTCCCACGCATCTCAACGCCCTGATCCTCGTCGTAAACGCCATATATTTTTCCTATTTTACCGGGGCCATCGGATAACATCGGGAACGGCACTCCTCCTTTTACCATCTTGGAGAGCTCATTATCCTGCCACATCTTATGAACAAAATGGCTATCTACACTAACACTCAGAACCTCAGCACCTAGAGCCTTGATTTCTCCGTATCTGGCGGCAACTGTCGCCAATTCGGTAGCTCAAACAAAAGTAAAATCACCGGGATAAAAACATAGGATAACCCACTTTCCCAGATAATCAGAAAGACTGACCTGCCCAAAAGCTCCCTCGTGATATGCCGGTGCCTCAAAATCGGGTGCCTTTGTTCCTACGCGCACTGCTGACATAGCCTCCTCCTTTATATTTTCAGGTTCTGTAACTGAAAAATTTTCTTTTTTTGGCTCTCCAATCTTTGATCCGGTAGGTTTGCCACAACCAATCTTTAGTTCTTTCATTCCATAACCTCCTTCCTCCTTATTGTTTTTTGAGTGGTGAAATTTTCAGAGAATCGAGGCCCGGCTTTACCTCTTCTTACTCCAGGGTCAACTGGGCCTGGCCCCGCTTCAAAAATTACATAATCGATTTAAGATGTCTTTCTATCTGCTCCTTGGGGAGAGCACCTACCAGGCTGTTTACTTTTTTTCCATCCTTGAAAAAAAGCATGGTCGGGATACTCCTTATTCCATACCTTGAAGCAGTATTAGGATTTTCATCCACATTAAGTTTTCTTATTTTTACACGGCCAGCATATTCAGACGCTAATTCTTCAAGCACAGGCCCCACTAAACGGCACGGACCGCACCAAGGCGCCCAGCAATCCACCAGCACTGGGAGAGAAGAGCCGAGGACATCTGAATCAAAATTGGCATCACTTATATCCAGCGGTCGGTCTTGATAAGTCTGTATGCGGAGCGGAGATTTGCATCTGCCGCAGATAGGTCTGTCTTTTATGCGATTCCGTGGAATTCTGTTCTTTGTTCCGCAGTTATGGCATTTTATTATAAGGTCATTCCGGTTTGTCTGTCCCATCAGAAAGATCCTTTTTATTACTATACATACTGGCCAGATTTTTTCTTAATAAGTGATGTATTGATTTTATTTTCCTTTACTCCGATTTTGAGACCAGCGCTTGTCCGATCTTTTCGCCTAACTCCCTGCAGGAATCGAGAGCATTCGAATCAGGAACATAGTGAACCTTTAAACCTGAATCGATGATATCAAATTTCATTGTTTCTAATTCACTATTTATCAGCTTGACCGCTTCACCACTCCAGCCGTATGATCCAAATGCGGCACCGATCTTGTTTTGCGGTCTTAAGCCTTTCATGTAAGTTAAAAAGTCACTGACCGTTGGAAAGAGACCATTATTCAGAGTTGGAGAGCCTATAATCACGGCCCCGACATCCATTACCTCATCCATTATATCACTCCTGTGGCAGCTCCGTAGATGCATCGGCCTTGCATGAACTCCTTGTATGCCAAGGCCTTCCACAATAGCGTTTGCCATGATCTCTGTGCTGTGCCACATGGTGTCATATACTACCACAGCCTTTTTTTTGGGTTTCTGGAGGCTCCATTCAACATAAGTGTTTATGATCTTGCCGGGATCCTTTCTCCACATTATTCCGTGGTCAGGGCATATCATATCCAACTCCAGCCTCATCTCTGTAACCTTCTCTACCAGTTTAATAATCAATGAGGAGTATGGAAGAAGTATATTGGCAAAATACTTCCTTGCGTGGGGCATTATAGCCTCTCCTACTTCATCATCAAATCTTTCAGGACCGGCATAATGCTGACCGAACGCATCGCTGGAAAATAAAATCTTGTCCTCTTTAGCATATGTAAACATACTGTCAGGCCAGTGTAACATCCTGGTTTCCATGAACGTGAGCGTCCTTCTGCCGATATTCAATTCACCTCCATTGTCCACGGGTTTGTAATTCCATTTTTGTGGAAAATGAAGGGACAGATTCTTGTGCCCCATCTTTGAGCAATAGAGGGATTTCTCCTCACCAACCCTGTGCATCACTCTCGCCAATCCGCCAGTATGATCCATTTCAGTATGATTACTTATGACATAATCTATCTTCTTGGGATCGACTACCTCGCTGACACTGGAAATCAAATCATCCGCGAACTCTTTCTTTACAGTATCGATAAGAGTTATTTTCTCATCAATAATAAGATAGGCATTATATGTACTGCCCTGATAAGTGGAATAGCCGTGAAAATCCCTGATGTTCCAGTCAACGGCTCCCACCCAGTAAATATCTTTAGCTATTTCTATGGGCTTCATTTTCTCTCCTTTCCTTTTCCCGGCATGCCCTTACACTTTATTCTTTTTCCCCTCAGCCTCTCGCCTATGTCTGTAAAAGGAATTATCAAAAGCGGGCAAGCTGACCCTGAAAACCGTCCCCTTACCCTCATGACTTTGCAATGTAAGGGAGCCTCCGTCATGCTCTTCAATAATTCGTTTGGACACACTCAAACCAAGTCCTGTCCCATTTGATTTTGTGGTAAAAAAGGGGGAGAATATTTTTTCCCTGTCCCCCTCGGGTATACCGGGACCATCATCTGAAACTATTACATCAATACGACCACCGAATAATTCAGTCCTGATTTCCAGGTTGCCGGCCCCCTTTATGGACTCCATAGCGTTCTTTACCAGATTCAAAAAAACCTCTTTTAACCGGTCTCTGTCACCCTTGACAACTGCAGGTACAGGAGACAATTCGAGATTTATATTTATTTTTTTGCTTTCACAATCATCCTGTACCAGTGAGACCACCTCTCTTAGAAGGACATTAAGGTCCACCTGATCTGACCCAAGAGATCTGGGCGTGTAAAAGTCTCTGAGTTCCTTGATGAGTTTCTCCAGCCTAAAAACTTCATCAATAATGATATTAAGTTTCTTAAGTTCCTCCTCATCCCTGGATTTATCGATCAACTGCCTGGCGAAACCGCCTATCATCATTAATGGGTTCTTTATCTCATGAGTTATCTCAGCTACGACTCGGCCGAGAGCTGCAAGTCGTTCAGATCTGAGTATCCTTTCCTGAAGAGCCTTCCTCTCTGTTAGATCTCTCACAAGTCCCGTAAAGTAAAGTTTACCTTCTACTTCAGACACTGAGAAAGATATGCTGGCTGGAAATGTATCTCCATTTTTGCGAGTGGCCACCATCTCTGTATCGTGCCCTATACGCCCGGGGATCCTCGTTCTTTCATATCTTCGTACTGCCTGCCGATGATTCTCGCTGCATTCAGGCGCCATGATTACGTCGAGGTCATTCCCTACCACCTCGTCACGTCCGTAACCAAAAATGTTTTCAGCAGCCCGGTTAACAAAAAGGACGGTATGATCCCCATTTATGGTGATGAAGGCTTCATTAGTATTCTCAACTGCACTTCTGAGAATTGAAAGCTCATCTATTTCATTAAACAGGATACTCATTTGAGAAAGCTTAATCCATTTTTTCGAATTCATCCTTGGATGCGCCGCATACAGGGCAAGTCCAATCATCAGGCAGGGATTCAAAAGAGGTTCCCGGATCTATCCCGTTTTCGGGATCACCTTCTTCGGGATCGTATACATAACCGCATACTGAACATTCGTATTTATCCATTTTGTCTACTCCTTAATTTTCTAAAGATTAAATAACAAAAAACTACGGAGGCTTTTTAAAAAACCATATTCAATAAATCGACAAAGGAAATCAGGGTTTACAATGTCCAATCCATATTGCGATGAGCCAGCGTATAAATGTATAACTTTCCATAGCGACTTAAGGCACATCTACGGGATTTATGTATTCGAGTTTAAGCTAAAAAGAAGGCTTTCTTCTTTCAGGCACGTATACCCTGGGAATTTCTCCATTGTTCCATTGCTCTGATACATACAGGTTACAGTAACAGCTGCCGAACTCTTTGACATCAGCCTCCCTGTAAATACAAGGGCATATTATATCCCGGTCTTTTTCCCTGTCCCCCGATGCCAGCCTGCAGGGACAAGACATGTAACCATAACGATTCTTATTCTTTATCAGCGAATCGAGTAATTCAATTACCCTCGCTTTATCTTTATTAAAAAAGGGTCTTGACTAGAACAGGGGGTTTTCCCTGAACATTTTTAGTAA
>CAZVGY010000102.1:0-12336 GCA_964627015.1 uncultured Desulfobacteraceae bacterium | reverse complement strand
GGTCGATAGTAGCTTCCCCCTGCGCATTCTACGATCTTAGCGCGTTCGTCTAGCAAAGTACTTCCCCAGACGGCAACTGATGGCTCTTTGTTTGCAGCGTCTAATAGAGCAGAAAGGCTATCCGGTGCTGGTTGAGTATCGTTGTTTAAAATCCAGATGTAGTGCGGTGAAAGCTGATCAAGGGAATAAGTGATCGCCAGGTTGTTTCCAGATGCGTAACCTTGGTTTTCGTTGCTTTGGATAAAATGAAGCCGGTGGTACTCACTATCGGCGATAAAGGTTTTGATATGTGAGGCAGAATGATCCTGGGAGTCATTATCTACGACGATGATGTCTATAGGGTTTTGGCTTTCGTTAATGCCGTCGAGTTGAAGAATGCTCCGAAGACACTGTATGGTTAGAGAAGCGGCCTGCCAGTTCAGTATGCATATGCTGATATTCATAGACATTCGTTAACCCGCATGTTTCACCGGAATCCGGAATTTTCCCGGAGAGATTTGCGTTCAGTTTGTTCAAACACGCCGGGTGGAAAGATCTCGGGAAAAACCGGATAGCGCGGCAGTACAAAGTGTAACCGAGGCAAAAGTAATGCAAGATATTGATCTATCATTAAAAGCACTGATTTTTTGAGCGTTCTGGTAAGACATGCGGGTTAACAATCTTTACGTGACAATACATGTAATTTATTTGTTGTCGAGCTAGGGATTGAATCTGCCAGATGCTAACGTTTGGGATTCGCGGCAATAGACACGAAATCACTGGATAGGTCTCCCACTTCGATAAGTACATCTTCGATACTGAAGAGTAGCTCTAGGAGTTTCATGGAATCCGGGTCATCCTCTACGAAGTTTCCTGCAATACCGTGCAAAAGGAAATGAAGCAGTGTGCCGCCTAGCTGCCGTTGCTCGACAATGTCGAAGTGTTGTGACAACACAGGAAGGATGTCAGAAGACCTTGCCGCCTCGGAAGGATCGACCTTTTTCACCTGTTGTGGGTTGGGAATGGAAACCTGCTTCTGAAAAGTACCTAAAGAGTTTCGGAAAAAACTTTTTCTATATTTTTTTGGTATAAGAGAGAAAACGGCGTTTAGCACTTCTTTTTGACGGTCTGTCAGTGCAAATCTGTTCGGGCCAATATACTCCTCTATAAAAAGGAACCCGTCTGCTTTCAGGGAGCGAGACACGCTCTCGCATACATGTTCAAGTTTTGAGATGTGATGAAGTGATTCCTTGAACCAGACCGCGTCATAATAATTGGGTGGAAACTGGTATTCTTCAATGTCAGAATGAAAATAATGGATGTTGGTGATTCCACTGCTTTCGGCCTCATTTCTGGAGAAATCCACTGCTCTGTCTGATATGTCAAATGCATCACAATCAACAAAAGCATTCAGTGACGACAAACCCCGTTCCAGTTGCCCATTACCACAGCCTATAACTGCCATGCGCTCTACAGGTAGTTTGTGAGACAGGAACTTCTCACAGCAATACGATATCCAACTACCTTGATGGTCACCAATAAGCTTTTGTGAGTATCTGCGATGTACTTGAGGTACCGCAAGCCAGTATACTTTGGAGGAAAAGTCGTAGTTGTCATCTATTTTCTCTGACCAGATGTCAGATACTTTTTGCTTTAGTTTATCCATTGTTTTTCTGGCTCACTAGTGGATTGAAAGTTATGCCTTCAGTGCTGGAGGAAGTGATTATAGGGCTTCAGCAAGATGGAATGCAGATTAAGTGCCATTCGGCGTTTGTCATCATTGAGACCAAGCTCCGCAGGCGAAACAACATGGTCGTAGTGAAACACTATGGAAAGCTTTCCCTGATTTCTTGTAACAAGTTCTCTTGGGATTCGTATTTCCCTGGTCCAGTTATTTGATGGGCGGGCATATTTTATTTTTGAAACAAGCTGGGTGTTGATCAATACAGATATTCCCTGAGTTCTACGCCTTTCCGTAAGAAATGGCTGCCCATCGATAACCAGCATCAGATCCTGATCTGGGATATCGGAAAGATGCAGTTCCAGCGAAGAGCTATCGCCGTTTGACCAAGTTCCAGCAGGTTCTGATTTTGACCATCCCGTCCATTCCGACGGCATAGGGTGGCTGGTATTGAACAAGATCTCTTCGTTCAATCTGATATTGATATAATGGCTTTTCCCTTCCTTAATCAGTGGTTTTTTCCAGACCAGTATTTCGTAGCCCTTGAAATATAGCAGTTTATTCGGTGGGCCATATTTCAGGATCAACCCTTTTTTACACGTCGTTGGAACAATGCATTCTTCGACGTCATAGGTGACGATTACAAAAAAAGTATTTTGGTTGTAAGGAACATCTTCATCAGTGTACCAACGTTTCGATGTCTCCGGCCGCCTAGCAAAAACAGGCATCCCAGTACTCTTATCAAATTGTATGGGGCGTAGTTTAATTGAAGCGTTGCTGAGTGCTGTTACGGCATTGGCTGCTGTAGCCCAATAAGGACCATAGCCGTAGTTTAGGTTTTCTTTACTCAGGAAATCCATAAGCCCTTGGTGCCTATTGGTTTTTATCGAGAATCCGGGTTTTGACAACAGGTGATATGTACTGGAGAATCCGCTCGCCATGAACAGAATGGCAACAGCTATTGAAGCAGCTTTCAGCATGATAGGTATGGCAGCCCAATGCTGTTCAAGAGTGACAGCGATATAGATTGTGGTTAGATAGAGGATGTTGATCACGAATCGCGCAGACATATCCGTGGCGGGTTCTGCTGAAATCAATAGAGCAAATGATGTTCCTGAGATCGAAAAAAAACTTAGATAGAAAAATGCTTGTAGAAGAAAACTAGTGGTGTATCGAGCTGCAGACCAGATTGCTGCTGCATATAAAGCAAAGACAGCGGCCACAGAAATAAAGCTCTGGAGTAATGTGTGAGGCTCATGCAGGGGTATTGTGTCCAGCAGTCTACCCAGGTCTTTTATTAGATAAAAAAAGTTGCCTTTTATAGTCTCCCAATTGCCAACATGGAAATGCATGTGTGGCAGAAAGTCAAGCAACCCGAAGAAGAGTGATTTAACCAGTAGAACAGACGTCATCGTAGCCAGCACAAGAAGAAAACCGGATGTCTTTTCCTGATTAGTGGTTCCACGGAGCATCATGAACACTCCTACGAAGCTAGTAGGCAGCGTGTAGGATGGAAGCATCCAGGGATCAGATAACCCGCCCGCTATATTCAAAAAGAGTATTATTGCTAAGAGGTAGTGTTCTTTATATTTGCACCATTTTAGCAATGCAAGTGTTGATATAAGGCCAAAAAAATTTGTTATGTTATGAGAAGTGGAGTAGGAAATAAGTCCGTATTTATGAGCATACAGGCCAGTAAATATCAATATGATAGGTATGATGTAAAAAGAATATTTTGCATTGAGCTGTCTTGCAATAAATCCTGCTGTAATGCTCGAGCCGATGAATATCACCCATCCCGTTATGATGACCAACGCGGGGTTCGCGCCAAACAACCAGAATTCAAGAAAATGGACTGGTACGAGAGAAAATAACCAGTTGTCTTGAGTGAAAATCCAGTCCTTTACCCACGCTATACCATGGTCACTTATCCCGTACCAAAGCATTAAGGAATGTGCAGCATCGGGTTCAATCCCAAAGGTACCCAGTACAACCTTCAGACTTGAATATAAGCCCAAGATAAAGAGTGAGAAAAGCACAGCCCACAATGATCTGCGACTGAAAAAGATATTTTGGGAAGAGGATCTATTTGGTAAGGCGTTGTGTGTCAACTATATGTCCAGCGATGATGGAGTAAAAAAGTAACTGGCGGGATGATACAGACAACAAGGGCGATGCCGTACCAGTAATGCAATCCGAAGTATTGTGCAGCACCCGAAATGCTTACGGTTAGCAGCAATCCGAATACAGAAACAGTGTAG
The DNA here is from genome assembly GCA_964627015.1 of uncultured Desulfobacteraceae bacterium. Classification (GTDB taxonomy): domain Bacteria; phylum Desulfobacterota; class DSM-4660; order Desulfatiglandales; family Desulfatiglandaceae; genus CAZVGY01. The sequence goes on along the minus strand of CAZVGY010000102.1, from coordinate 8,415 downwards.
AAACGAATTAAATTTCGACCATGAAGCGGGTTGGAAAAACTCCATTTCGTATTGATCACGTAGGAAAAGGTAGTTGCTACAATGTATGCGCTGCCATTTGCTATAGATGGGGTTACCGAGGCGAACTGTATTAGAGTGCTTGCAATCAATACATGCAACCCGGTAACAAGCAACCCTGATATGGAAAAGCGCAAAATTCTTTGTGTAGGTAGGGCGGACAAAACATCGTCACTCATCGGCAGGCTCCAGTATGCTTAGTAGAGATAACCCAAATGGCATATTCAGCTTGTTCAGCAACGATTTTTCTGCGCGAAAAATGTTGTATAGCATATTATTTACTGATTTTGTTGGGATTGTAGTGCCACTTGCAATCGTATTCCTAAATAACTTGTCTTTGAGGCGTGCTGTCAAGGCGAGAGGAAAAAGAAAGGTATTGAAATATGTCAGCTTAATTACTTTATATCCGGCTTGTTCCGCAGTGTCGCGCAACTGGGTTGCGGAATAGCGTCTTTTGTGATGAAGAAACTCGTCGTGAGAGCTCCACAACCACTGGTAAGCGGGTACTGTCAATACAATACGGCCTTTCTTTTCAAGGAGATTTTTCGCGGCGAGTAGTGTGTCGATATCATTGTCAATGTGCTCCAGGACGTCGAACATGCAAATCAAATCAAACTGCTGTTGGAAAGGAATCTCATCGGGAAATTTTCCTTTTCGAACATCACATTTTTTCGTCATTTTTGTAGCGGTGATATTCAATGCAGTGCTATCCATTTCCACTGCATAGAGCTTTCCATGCTCGGTGAGCATTTCCAGGTTTCCGCCAGTTCCACAGCCGATTTCCAGAATGCTAGCATCGGATGGTAAATTTAAATTGTCAATCAATGATGACAGAATCTCCCTGCGCGCCAAGAACCACCAATGGCGGGACTCTGTGTCTGCCATATCCAAGTATGCTTGGGGGTTCATTTCTTACTTCCATATTGTTTTCGAACAAGATAGATAGGGCGCCTTTTGCTTTCCATGTAAATTCTACCGATATACTCTCCTAGCATACCGACACTCATCAGTTGCAAACTGCCAAAAAAAAGTACCGCAACGAGTAGGGAGGCATAGCCAGGGATGTCGATGCCGTAAATCAATGTCCTGCCAATAATAAAAATTGCGTAACAAAAGGTAAACAAAGCTCCTATACCACCAACATAGGTCCAGAACTTGAGTGGTGCTGTGCTAAAACTAGTGATTCCTTCCAAGGCAAAATTCCATAGTTTCCAGCCTGAAAACTTGGTGTGCCCGTGCGAGCGCGTGTTTCTTTTGTAGTCAATTGTCGTAGTTCTAAATCCCACCCAAGCAAATAGCCCTTTCATGAATCGCTGCCTTTCAGGAAGCTGTTTTAGTGCACTTATTGCTATCCTGTCCATGAGACGGCAGTCGCCGACATTTTCAGGTATCTTTATCGGGGAAAGCCGATTATGCAGGCGATAAAATAGCCCTGCAGAGCTCCTCTTGAGAAATGTGTCCGTGCTCCGATCTCTTCTTCTAGCAAGTACAATCTCCGCGCCGTTTAGCCATTCCGTGATCAATCGCGGTATTAGTTCCGGTGGGTCTTGAAGATCAGCATCGATCGGTATAACTGCATCGCCTCTTGCAAGGTCGATTCCGGCAGTCAGGGCAGCTTCTTTTCCGAAGTTTCTGGAAAGTTCAATTATATGGAAACGAGGGTCTGCGTCTGCAATATCTATCAGCTTGGCCAAGGTGTCATCCGTACTTCCATCGTCTATGCAAACTACCTCAAAGTCAAAATCAGGAAGCCCATCCAATACCGAAGTCAATGCTGAATGAAAAGTGGTTACTCCGAGTCCTTCGTTGTAGAAAGGCACGACAACAGAAATGCGTTTTCGATAAGTATTCATAGAGGGATAAATTTTGGAATGAAGCTGTCCATGACTAATTATACTGTGAATACTATTTCTGGATAAGGTTGGTGCTAGAAGGAGAAATGTCGATACTCAGAGAAACCGGTTTTCCCGGAATCTGGAATTCACCACTTAGGTGTGTCATGGCCCCCAGATGAGGGGTGAAACTGAATTCCTTGTAGCCCGGATCCTTGGGCGAAATCCCTAACAGGTCTTTGAACAGAAATAATATGGGAGAGGCTCCCCATCCATGGCTGGCGCTGTCCATATGCTGTATTCCATGGTCATCCAATCGATACAACGTCCATTTTTCCCAAGTTGTCGTAGAGTCGGCTTGTAGAAAAATTCGATACCTTGCTTTCAATATATCCAGCGCCAATTGATGTTCTTCATGCAAGGCCAATCCCTGTAACAGCCGGATCATATAGAAGGGTGAACAAGGTACTGGTGCTGTGGAGTGTTCTATATCTTCGTCTGGTTTCCAGGCACACGAAAACACATTTTGTATAATTAGCTCAACCCGTTTTTGATAATCCTCAGAGTGATCTGTAAGATTTACTGTGGCGTAGGGGCCAGAACCATGAAGAAAAAGCAAAGCAAGAGAATTGGTTTGTTCGCTTACCGAAGTGCTTTGGGCGCCATTTGTCACACAATCTACATAGGCCCCTAGATCTTGATTCCAGAATAGTCGGCGGCATTCCTCCTTCAACTCAAGCGCCTGGAGATGAAGCGTTCGACTCTGCTGAGCCTGTCCCAGCGCATTGCTGATTTCGGCAGCGAACAAGAGAGCTTCAATGTATTGCAGGTTTATCGCGGCAACGAATCCTCCTCGCCTGACGTCCATGATTTTTGGTGGGTGTCCCCAATCAATGAAAAACCAGCCGGGGACGTTACTCAACAGGCCGTTACTGCCAGCATGTTTACGGAAATACGCAAGAAGCTGGTTTATGTTCGGCCACCATTCCCTTGCAAGGTTCAGATCTCCAGTATGAAGAAAATATTCATAGAACGCCGATATCCAACTCAAGGCAAATGCGGGAATTGGAGGGATATTATTGTGATCATCAGGATGGCGAGGTTTGATCATGCCGGTATGGTCTTGGCTTTGTCCGATTTGAATAAGCATTCTTCGGTATAGTTGCGCGTCCCCGGTAAGATAGAAATAAACCAGAGCTGTCCAGCGGCCATCACCAATCCATTGTTGTTGCTCCCTGCTGGGTGAGTCAACAAACGCATCTTGTGCGCAGATTCTGGCAGTATGTTGGCATATATCAAAAATCTTGTTCAATTCTTGATCTGAAGAATTGAAACGGTTTATGAGGGTGGATGGGTACTTCCTGCTAAGAACACAAACGTTTTTAATTTCTGACGTAGAAGGGTTGGGGTGGAGGACCAGGAGCACGTAGCGAAATGCTTTCCAGCCAAAGGCAACTTCAAAATGGTTGTCACCATTACCGAGTATGAAACGATCCATGGGGCGATTTTCCGATGTGACTATGCCCTCTAGGTTGAATTTTCCTTCGCTTATTTGCGGGAGTGATTCGAGATATATACAGTCAACGATTTGGCCGGCTCTCCCATTTATATGTAGTTGCAGGTAACCTGCAAACAACTTGGTAAATTCATAGAGATACAAGATCGCCTTGCTGTTAGAGTGGTTCGTTGAAATCGATTTCAACAGACTAGATCCCGGTTCCAGGGATGCTTGAAGAAGAAATCTGCGCATGCCTTTATGAATGCTGCTCGTGTTTTCAGCAGTGGGCAGGAGGTGGCCGTCAGCTTCGCCTATGGCGACGATCCCGGTTGCTGTCTTTTGGGTTTCCTGCAGAAGAGGAATATCCCGGGGTGAGAGATTCCAGAAGTGAGAAACGTTCAATGCATGTTTATGGACATGGACGAAAGACCAGTGAGTATCGTCAAAGTCAGGGGAGTACCAGCTTGGCTCATCAAGTCGTGCATCAAATATTTCGATACTGCCTTGGCGGCCATTGATACGAGGCGCATCATTATTGAAAGCGGCGGCCTCGCTGCTTTTCCACGATTCGTCACTTTGGAGAAGCAACTGCTCTGAATTATCATTTTCTTTTGATGTTAGCTCAAGAACGAGACCAGGTGGAGAAACCATGCTTTGGCCTGTTCCAAATCCTTCGTAAAGGCAAAGGATGGCTATGGTATTGCTACCTGTGCGGAGGTAGTTACCTATATCATATATGTCGTATTGTGGCCATCTACGGTCGTAGCGTGCGGGTCCTCGTCCGATGTAATGGCCATTTAAATACAGGAGATATTTCCCTGAACAGGTAATATTTATTTGAAAGGTGGTTGACCCAAGAGGTGCAGTGGAATCAGCTAGGTTAAAGCGATTTCTGAATCGGCGAAAAGCATTTATACCGACATCAAAATATTCTCCATCAGAGTCATGCCAAATGATTTTCATCGTTCACCCTAAGTTTGTGCTCTGATGGAGGGTACTCCAAAGTAATGCAATGAAGATCTGTTTCTAGAATTGGCTTCTCTGAGTAAGGTTTTGTATTTTATTAGGCTTGCCGATCATTTGACTCCAAGTGTCAAGATAGCTTGGGGGCAGGTCTAGAAAGCCGATAATTTGAGCTATTTCAGATTGTTTAGAATTGGCATCAACTAACCGCTGATAATCGATGGTGAGAAACTCTTCACTGCTCTTGGTTAGTGAGCGAATCTGTTTGTACAGGTTCTGATATCCAAGAGAGATACGAGAGAGTGCTTTATCAATACTATCTTCAAAATTCCGGCGAAGTATGGAATTAACATTTTCAAAGAAATGCCGGCGCATCAAGATAATGCGATGATCTTTGCATATGAGTGGAATGTCCTCAAGATGAGGGACAAAACTTGGGCCGGAAAATGGATAGGATCGCTTGTAGACGATGGTATTGATGTCTTTTCCTACAGTAAGATTGTTTATGGAGGTCAGGATTTCCTGGTGCTTTCGTGCTGAAGGGCGCGGAAGTCTCCATAGCTTTTCAGTCAGTTCGTTTAAACGAGCTCCTGTATCTTGATAACCTTCAGAGAAATAATTGCCTCCAAGGCTTGCATAGCCCGGTATTTTATCGAACAGTTTTAACATCAAGGTTGTGCCTGACCCTTCCACTCCAGCAATAAACAGTACCTGGCATTCCTTGAATGATTTCATTGTTCTTGTTTCAGTGTAAGTTTTTTGTCACTGAGGGTTTTCAAGATTTGCTTCAACAATGTGTCTAGAGGAAGCTCCTGTCCTAGATTAAAATCCTTTTTATAGGTTTTTATGGCTGTGCGGGTTTTTTCATTGAACAGACCATTTGAATTTCCGGTTTCGTATCCAAGTAATGGAAGTAGGGTCTGTATAATCTTCAGATTAAAATCTGGGCACGGCCAAGTGCTATGGAGTGCTTCAGTTACTCCAAGTAGACGGGGTTCTTTGAGAATTTTTGGGTGGCTTTTGAAATAGTCCAGCAAAACACGCTGAAAATCGCGGTAGTCAATGTTTTCGGGTTCGCAGTATCTTTGGTGGTCACCGACCAGCTGGTCTGATGCAACTTGATACCAGTCACGATATGCTTTTAGATAGCCAATGCAGTACGCGGCATTCATCGAATCCGTTGCACGGCAGGAGTCATACAGGTCGCCAGTGGAAGGCCCAAATGGCGCTGCCTGAGCGGCGGATCCAATAAAAGTTACGAATGTTGTCACCAAGAACAAGCGACTGGTAGTTATTTTCATTTCGCTGATCTTGATCGTTCGTTTAAGGTGAAGCAAGCATAAGACGCGAAACCACGCACAAAACCCCTAATGAATAGGGGCTTTGTGCGTGGTTATGTGATTGACAAATTAGTGGATTTGCGAACCCATCAGGAACATTTGCCCGGAATCGGTGATTTTCAGTACTTCACCTACGCCAACTTTTGAAATACCAAAAGAGTGGGCGTCTGCTGCCATGTCAAAGGTCCATGCACCGTTAGGGTTTCTCAAAGCAAAACGCACCTTTTTTGCGTCTGTCTGTTCGAGCTTGTAAAGTGCTTCAGGACCACCCGTAGCTCCGAGCACGTGAACCGCTTTATCAGGTGTATTTGTACCAATTCCAACCAAGCCGGTTGCGTCAATATAGAGGCTGTCAGCATTCGCAACTGCACCAACCATCATCAATCCGCCTAAAGCGCTCATTAAAATTTTCTTCATCTTTAGTCTCTCCTTCTTTTGAGGTAAATGCTCAAAAAGTGCAAAAAGTTCATCTGGATATTGGCACAATACCAGCATTGTTGCGAAGTGCCAAATTTGCAATCACTCGACTTTCAGCGCCTTAAATTGTCTTAGCTGCTGTATGTGACGAATGATCTTTTGTCCCTTCACTTAACACTGAATATAGCACTTTTTTACTATTGCGCAATAGTAAAGCGCAATATAGTGACCTTCGACACAAGGCTCGTACTTAGCCACATATCGTCTAGCTAGTGCAATCTGACACATAGTTCAGGTATTCGTTCAATATTTGCTTGGCGGGGCCGAGTTTTTTCAGCTTTCCATGCTCAATCCAGAGCACTCTGGTGCAGAGGTTCTCAAGTTGTGGTAGCTGGTGCGAAACCAATATAACTGTTTGATTAGAAGTGATTTTTTCGACAAGAGCCGCAGACGATTTTTGCTGAAAACGTTGATCTCCTACACCCAGAACCTCATCGATCAACAGAATATCTGGCCTCAGATGTAATGCTGTGGAAAAGCCCAGGCGGGTCTGCATTCCCGAAGAATACGTTTTTACCGGGTCGTAAATGGCATTTCCAAGTTCAGAAAACTCGATGATATTGGGCAGTGTTTTTTCTGCCTCCCGTTTTGAAAAGCCAAGTAGTACCGCGCTGAGGATGGCGTTATCTATACCGGAAAGCTGGGGATCAAGTCCCAGATTCAGTGACAGTAACGATACGTTGTTGTTGAACCGATCAATGTTTCCTGAGTCTGGGTCAAGTATGCCTGCGATAAGTCTAAGGAGCGTGCTTTTGCCGGCTCCGTTCTTGCCGATGACGCCAAGAGTCTCTCCACTGAAAACATCAAAGGACAATCCCTGGAAAACAGGCTTTTTTTCCTGGTGCCGTAAAGAAAGGCGCCGGCGGTAAGCCATGTGCAGATTCTTTACGGATATGGCAGTGCTGTTCAATGGATTAGGACTCCAGAATAACCCTTGCATAGGTGGCGTTGCCGCCGCGAAGAATTGCGGCTAACAGCGCGATGAGAATTATTGAGGCAAGGCTGATGATTGCAAGGGCCTGCCAATCAGGCCATTGCTGATACATAAGGGCTTGTCGATAGTTTTTGATAAGGCTGGCCATTGGATTCATAAAAAATATTGATCTATGTTCGGGCAAAATCACATCGTAGGAATAGAAAATCCCTGATCCCATCATTAACATCAGCAATCCGGTTTGGATCAGGAACCGCACATCTGGCAAGAAGGGTGTGATGGCGGCTACAAGCAAGCTTAGCGAAAGTGTAAGCAAAAGCTGCACCAATGCGATAGGAATAACTGCTAGCCAATGAATGCTGATGGAGATGCCGTATGACATCAGGAATACAAACAATACCGAAAAAACCAATAGCTGTTTTACGCTGTCTTGAGCGACAACTTCTGTGGGAAACAAGATCACCGGGACGCGAGTTTGCATCATAATGCCCCGTGCTGCAGGTATGGAGTCTGTAGCATTGGTTATACTCTTACTAAACCAAAGCCAGGGGATAAGTCCACACAATAGGTACGCTACAAAATCCTTTGTGCCTTGATTTAGCAGGATTTCAAAAATCAGGTAGAACATGCCCATATGCAAGAGTGGCTCAAGTACCCACCAGCCGTAGGCGAGGTAACTGGTGCTAGCCTCGGATTTCAAGCTGCATTGCACGCGAAATTGAAGAAGTTGCCAGAATTGTTTCATGCGGGATGTATGTACTTCGTGAAGGATATTTTTAACGATGGATTCGTGAATTTTCTCATGGGTGGTGCGGGGCCACAATGATGCATCGATAGTGAGTTGTTTTGCCAAGTAGAGCAATTGCCAAGGCTCCCTGGCAATTGTCATCCGCGTTGTTAGTGAAAAATGATCTCAGCAATGATACCGCTTTTCGTAGCAATGCCTAAGAAAATTTCGCCCAATCACGTATTTACGCTACAATTGCGCGCCATTACATGGTGCGATGCAGGGGCCTTCGGGAAGCCCTGATGAAGACTGGACGAAGTAGACTGTAATGTCAGAGTGTTCAGATTCACGGCGCAATTCGCAGGTAATAGCGGGCAATTGCCAAGGTTTGCAACGAAGAAGCTGGACATTTCGAGCACAAGATACGAGTTCCCGACTTGATTGGGGCTTTCTTAGAGATATCGTCTTTAGAATATTGAAATACAATTGGAATAAACATATGGAAATCTCCAAATGAAAACAAACTCTTCAATGGAAATCGGTGTTGTCGGCCTGGGCTACGTAGGCCTGCCGCTGGCAATCGAATT
>CAZVGY010000101.1:0-12554 GCA_964627015.1 uncultured Desulfobacteraceae bacterium | reverse complement strand
AACCCAGCCCCAAAGAAACTCGATAGCTCGCAGCTCAAGGCCATAAACCTCACTGAGGGGTTTGATTTCCCGATCCCAGGGTACCTGAGCCCTGCGAAAGACCTCAAGGATGAGGTGGGCAGCCTCTACCCTTCCTAACCCCCCTTCCCCAGGGTGGTACCTATGTCCATACCCATGCACCCCATGAGGCAAGTCGGCACCTTGACATGGCTGCGCTCGTTTGATATTTGGGTAAACAAAGGATTTAGGTGCCTTAAGGGCTTAATAGGGAACCTGGTGAGAATCCAGGGCCGACCCGCGGCTGTGACCGGGGACGAAAGCCACACATAGGCCACTGGGAGCGTAATGCTCCTGGGAAGGCGTGGCGAGTAGGCTGATCCGGGAGCCAGAAGACCTGCCTAAATCCTGTTGAAACATACCCTCGCGGGGGGAGGGTATGTTTTTTGAGACTGGAGGATAAAAAGGGGAATCCCCAGTCCGAGTGTAATCGGGCTGGGGATTTTTCGTTTCTAAATTTTTAAAGCATGATTTAAAGCATGATGGTAAGCCAGTTAGGGGAAATAAAAAATAAGGGTAGGGAGGGAGAAAATGATGGGAATCTTAACAGAACTATGGAGAGATGAGAGCGGGGCCACAGCAATAGAATATGCCCTAATAGCGGGGTTGATGGCCGCTGCCGTAGTCGCAGCTATTACCACTTTCAGCGATAGCCTGAAAGACCTTTTTAGTGCAATTGCCGAAAAGATGGGTGAGGCTCAGGAGGACCTCGAAGGAGGAGGCGGAGGAGGCGGACAATGAACTCCAAACGGGACATCTCACTCCTTGAAGATAAAGGAGAATGTAATTGCTCTCACCGAATTTAATTGTCGTATTCACTTTGGCGATTGCCATATTGTTTGATTGCATCAAAGGAACAATCCCTAACTGGCTTACCATGTCTTCTGTTTTGGCGGCGGTAGGATACAGGGGGTTGGTTCAATACTATCAAGAAGGGGTTCTATGTATACAACCTGTTTTTTGGGGAGTGATAATAGGCGGAAGCATAATGATTGTCCTTTTCTTGCTTGGTGGAATAGGTGGAGGGGATGTCAAACTGATGATGGCATTAGGTGCATGGCTTGGTCCCTTGGGAGTGGCCAGCGTGGCTATTTATAGTTTCATCTGTGGAGCACTGATTGCCGCGTTGTTCATAATGATTAAAAAAACAGGACTTGATTTAAAAAACGTATGGTATGACATTTTAACGCTATTTTTGACCCGCACTCGGCTTTCCGTAGACCAGAATAGGGTATATTTCCCTTTTTCTGTAGCCATTGGAGCCGGTTTTTCAATATACCTTTTCAAAGGAGACATTTTGTAGAGCGTTCCAATGCTTCGGAAACGGCGGGGAAGCGTTGCTATTGAGTTTGCCCTTCTCCTACCGCTCCTTCTCTTAATTTTGGGCCTTATCGTGGAATATGGATGGTATTTCACTAATTGGATACAGCTTACAAACGCAGTCTCCGCAGGCGCTAGAGCTGGAATAAAGGCGAAAGAATGGGAGGGGGAAGATCCAAAGATTTATGCCCAAAGCGTAGTGGTTAAAAACTTTTGGGACCCGTTGCAACTCGTGGTAACAGTGCAAGATTCTCCACGCAGGATTACAGTCAAAGCAACGTACGACTACACACCACTTATGGGACCTTTTACTGAGTCTCTTGTTCCAGATACGATTAAAAGCAGTGCGACCATGGTATTTCCATAGCCTTCGCACAAGGAGTTAAACAATTACAGAGGACTGTGGATCATGCGAAAAATTAGAGTTTTTCTGGCAGTGGTGATAGCAATATTGTCAGGAGCTTTAGCTGCAGCGGTGATTGGACAAAAGCTTTTTCACAAGAAATCAATGGAAGAAAAAAAACTGCTAAAAGAAAGGCCAGCAGCGAATCCTCCCCCAAAACCTGTACCACATGTCAAGATTCCTGCAGGCAAAAGGCTCGTGGCATTGACTTTTGAAGACGAGCAAATAATTAGTGAATTACAGAAAGGGGACAAGGTGGATATTATTGGTACTTGTAATGTCCCTGGTAAAAGTATGGTAAGTATCTCCAGAGTAATATTAAGAAATATTCCGGTGTATGACATTGAGGTAAATGATAGAAAAAAATTATCAACAAAAAAAAGAAGGACAGTTTTCCTTATTATGAGGCCAGAAGATGCTCTCAAGTTATATTCTACAATGAAGACCGCAAGAATTTCGCTGATTTTGAGCAAAGAAAGCCCGGAACAAGAGGCCAAAGAGGCAATAAATAATAATAGTGAAGTTCAGCCAGTTCTTGCTTCTATTTTCACTCCGCTTACGGGCCCTGAGATAATGAGAGCGCCTTCAACTGTAAAGAAAGACCTTTCCCAAAACATCCCCCCGGGTATGAGGGCTATGACCATAAAAGTCAAACAAGAGGATGGAATGTGTGGATTTCTAAAACCAGGAGATCACGTAGATGTGGTTATTACCTGTCCCTTTAGTAAATTCGCTTCATCAGGAGGAGTGACTCCCGGCGCGAAAGGTGTAGTGACTGAATACCGAATCAGCTCGAGGGTTCTTCTTCAGGATGTAATTGTCTTGGCTATAGATGCACCCTTGATAGAGCAGAAATTGGGACGCCCAAAGACTACGCGGGTCACGCTCTTGGTTCCTGCTGAAGATGTGCCAGTTTTGAGCGCAGCGGCGGATGGAAGCAAGAAGGCACTGCTAAGGTTGGTTTTGCGAAATCCGAGGGACACAGAGAAGGTTAGGACAAAGAGGTGTTATCTGTCTGACTTGATTTCTGAAAAAAAAGTCTATCGCCAAATACGGATAATAAAGGGAACGAACGTTTATATTCAGCCAATATTTAAGTAGGAGATTGGTCATGAGGGTTTTAATTATAAAAATGTGGTTTGTCATTTTTATCTGTCACCTGCTTTTTCCACCCAGCTGTCCCTGGGCCATAAATCTTAATTACAGTGGCAAGACCATCAAAATAAGATTATTCAGAAGTTTTGAACTGTTTACGCAAAAAGAAATTGCCTCGGTGGCTGTTGGAGAGAGCAAGATAGTCGACTTCGTTGTCTTAGACGCTCATCACGTCAGGCTGGTGGGGAAAAACGAAGGATCTACCAATCTGATCATTAGTTACAAAGAGGGGGGATATGAAGAATATGAGGTTTTAGTGGACAAAGGATTTAACGTAGAGGTGATAATAGGTATAACTACCGTGCCTGAATTTTCGTTGAAAGGGTGGTGACTTATCAACAGAAGAATTAGGGGAGTTTGCGTATGAAAAGAATACTAAGAATTAGCTTAATAGCCGGGCTCCTTGTTTCCAATTTTACCTACGCATCGTCAAGGTCATTTCTAACTAAGAGCCCAGAAGAGCTTAATATATATTTGGGGAAGACCTTTTTAATAACCTTCAACTGGCCTATTGCTAAGGTTTGTGTGGGAGATAGTAAAATCGCTCTTGCCAGGGCGCTTTCTGAAAAGGAAATTTTGATAAAAGGGAGAAGCCCGGGGATTACTAATTTGATCATATGGTATAAGGACAAAAAACTCCCTTCGTTGTACAACATTAAAGTTGAAATAGACCCGGCTCAAATAAAGGAAGTAGAGTCTCTTATCAAGAAATTGGTTCCAGAGTCGCATGTGCAACTCATTCCCGCAGGCTCTGAACTGGTCTTAGAAGGGTATGTAACCTCTGTAGAAGATATGCACAGGGTGGTTCAAATCGTGGGGGCTTTTTTTGAAAAAACAGACAAAAAGCAGGATAGTGAGGAAGAAAAGGGTAAAAGTTCTACAACCATAAACATTTCTGCGGGTGGAGAGGGCAGAGTTTGGACAGAGAGTGCCGAGGGTCAGTTAGAAGAAAATGTGAATTGTACTGTGGCCATAAGAAACAATTTGGTTGTATTAAAGGGCTATTTTCAGGTGCAGCTGGATGTAAAAATAGCTGAGGTTTCTCGGTCTGGCATAAAGAAAATGGGCCTTAATTTCTTGAATAATTCCAAATGGTGGTCTATTGGCATTTCCGATATGGGAGGCGCATCAGCAGAGCTGGGCACTCGCAAATATTATATGAAAACCAAGGGCACTTCTTCAAGTTATTCCATGGATTCTACTGTAACCGGTCAACTCAGTATAGCTTCGCCGTTTGGAGACGCAATAAATGTCTTGGTCCATTCTCTTAAAGGTGATAGTCTCGCTATCTTAAGTCTTTTAAAGGGGCAGGGATTGGCGAGACTGCTGGCCTCTCCAACCCTCATAGCCATGAGTGGACAGCAGGCCACCTTTACCGTTGGAGGAGAGATTCCAGTGCCAGTTACCGATAAGGATGGTAATACTACCATACAATACAAAGAATATGGAATAATTTTAAGATTTACTCCGTATGTCATCAGAAAAGACACGATTACATTGGTGGTAGAACCGGAAGTAAGTGGGCCTGATTGGGGCCTGGGAACCGCCTCAGGGGGAGTGGCCGTTCCAGGAATTACAACTAGAAAGGTTAAAACAACCCTTCAATTAAAAGACGGGCAGACCTTCGTTATTGCTGGGCTTTTAAAAGAAAAATCCCATATGTCAACGAGAAAGGTTCCTTTGTTGGGAGACATTCCTCTCGTTGGGACACTATTTACTCAAAAGGAGTTTCAAAGCGAAGAAACGGAGCTGGTCGTAGTGGTAACTCCTCACCTTGTCAGACCCCTCAATCCTCAAGAGGTAAGCGAGTTGCCCGGAGATTTAATCCCACAAGATGTTAATGATCTTTCCTTCTTTTTAATGAACACGCCCGAAATCAAGGTCCCGAAATACCTCGGTGAAATAGGTTTTTCGAGATAGCATGAATAAGGATTAAGGAACTGCGGAGATGGAGAAAAAATACAAAGGAATAGTTATTGGGAGCGATGAGGTAAAAGACAGATTGAAGAAGAATCTAGTGTCATTGGTTGACATAAACACAAATTGTCGTTCTTATAGTGACGCGTATAAAGCTGTAAAACAAGAAACAACAGATATGATTTTTGTGGAACTCCCGAATGATAAACACGCCTGTTTCGATTTTATCAGAAATGTCAGAAAAAGATACAGATCCATAATGATTTTTTTAATTGCAAAGGATAGGGATGCCGATATTCTGTTGAACGGTTTTCGGTCAGGCATATCGGATTTTATTGAGTCCTCCCTTCTCTACAAGAGGGACAACTTATTGTCCTTTTTAAAGGACTCTTTAACAAGGCTTAAGAATATAGAGCGAAAGGGGCAATTGATTAGTGTGTTTAGTATAAAAGGAGGTCAGGGGGTTACTACAATTGCCGCCAACCTGGCTGACCATATTCACACTCTCACAGGAGACAATGTCGTTTTACTGGATCTAAATGTCTATATGAGCGACCTCTCTATTTTTTTAGACGCGGCGTGTGACTATAGCCCATTCGATCTTATAAAAGACCTTCCCAGGATGGATGAAGACCTCTTACTGTCTTCTTTAACTCGTCATAAAAGGGGTTTTTATTTTGTTTCTGTGCCAGAGGAGAAAGTTGAGTTAGAGGAGTTAAGGTCTAAAGATGTTGATGCCATGTTAAAGGTCTTGAAGAACTATATGGACTACATTGTCGTTGACTTACCCCATGATTTTTCTGAAACGACAATTTCTGTCATAGATAACACTGATATATTATTGCTCGTGCTTCAACAATCTGTTCCAGTTATTAAAAGTGTTCAAAAGGTTCTTTTATTGCTTCAGGAAATGGGTGTAATGGGCAAAGTGCGGATAGTATTAAATAGATATGTGGAAAGCGAGGGCTTCTCTTATAAAGACATAACGCGCATCCTAGGGCATGATATAAGTTACCTAATAAGAAACGATTATAAAACTGTAATTGGCGCCATAAATTCAGGTAATGTAGTAAATGCTGTCTATCCAGATAGGAAGGTCAATAATGATATAAGACGTATTGCTATTGACATAACCGGCATGTTTCCTGTTGAAGAGGCCGGACGGCTTAAGGCGATAATGTCAAAATTCTTTGTCAAGAGGAGAGGGTGATTATGGATTTAGCAGATAAGCAGGATAAAGGAAGAATTTATTCTGTGTATGTATCCGATGGCAAAAATGACTATTTGGACGAGGAAAAGTACAACCTGATAAAGACCCAGGTTCATTTTGAGTTGGTAAAGAAACTTCCTTTGCCTTCTATTTCTCAGATGCCAAAGGATAAGCTTGCCAAGCTTATAAGAGATACTGTTTATGAAATAGCCGTACAGGAAAGGCTTCCATTAAATCAAAAAGAAAGGTCTCTCTTAATATCCGACTTATTAAATGAGATTACTGGTCTTGGTCCAATAGAGCCGCTTATGCAAGACGATTCAGTTCAGGATATTCTGGTAAATGGGTATTCAAAGGTTTACGTGGAAAAAGGTGGAGTGCTTTTTTTGACCAACATACGTTTCAGAGATAATGATCATCTAATGCAAATAATAGACAAAATTGTGTCCAGAATAGGAAGGCGAGTTGACGAGTCGTCTCCAATGGTAGACGCAAGATTGAACGATGGGTCAAGGGTTAATGTGGTTATCCCTCCTATCTCTTTGGATGGGCCGATACTGTCTATTAGAAAATTTGGTAGAGTCTCTTTGACTATGGAACAACTGTTATCCTCTCTTACCCTTACACAAGAAATGGCCACTTATCTGCAAGCCGCTGTAAAATCTAAATTAAACATTTTGATTTCAGGTGGAGCAGGTGCAGGAAAAACTACGTTGCTAAATATATTAGCTGGATACATTCCCGAGAATGAAAGGATCATTACGATCGAAGATAATGCGGAGCTGAAGCTTCGACAACCGCATGTGGTCAGACTCGAAGCGCGACCCCCTAACATAGAAGGTAAAGGAGAAATCACCCTTAGGGATCTTGTGCGAAATAGCCTCAGAATGAGACCCGACAGAATAATTGTCGGCGAGGTAAGAGGGGCAGAGGTGCTGGATATGCTTCAGGCAATGAATACAGGACATCCAGGCTCAATGTCCACCATTCATGCGAATTCGCCAAAAGATGCCCTCTCTAGAATGGAGGTCATGCTCAGCATGGCAACAACCGCATTCTCGGACGCAGCAATGAAATTGTTAATCGGTAGCGCTATAAACATTATAATTCAACTTGCAAGGCTTCCAGATGGAAGCAGGAGAGTCGTATCCATTTCCGAAGTGTTAGGCTTTAAACAAGATCATGTGGAAATCCAGGAAGTATTCATTTTTGAACAGCAGGGTCTAAATGAACGAGGCGAGATTTTTGGAGAATTCAGATCAACGGGGAAAATGTCCATATTTAGGGATCACATGAAGAGCATGGGGATCGAATTGCCCGAACAATTATTTAATTTTAAATACAGGGTCAATTAGGGTGCTAGCGTTTCTGCTAATCATATTCTGCATCTCATTGGTTATAATCTATAACGACTGGAAGAAGTTTAAAAGGGAGAAGTTATTAAAGAGGTTTAATATATCATCGGCCAGGCTTCCTAGTCCAAACAAAAATAAAGGGAAAGAAGTTACTTTAAAGGAAAGACTTAAATTACGTGGATTGGAGTCGCTGAGTATTTCTGCCGGAGTAGATATCCCTCCGGAAAAATTTTTGATCATCTGTCTCTGCATTGGATTCTTCTTTTTTGCTTTCGCGATCTTGATAGGTACACCCTTTTTAGTCTCTTTCTTTGCGCTCTTAGTGGGCTTCTTTCTTCCCATCTTTTACCTGATAATTTTAAGACATCGCCGTGAGCAAGCCGTGCTGGATCAGTTACCTGATGCAATAGACATGATAGTCCGGGCACTAAGAGCCGGACAATCGGTGGATAGTGCGTTTAGGAACGTGGCCAACAGTTTTCCCCCACCTTTGGGGAAGGATATTGGGCGCGTCTATGAAGAAATTGCCATAGGCATACCGTTCGACAGGGCGATGAGAAATCTCGAACAGAGATTTAGTAGGTTGGCAGATATAACGATGTTTTGCACAGCGTTCATCATTCAACGAGAGGCGGGTGGAAATCTTGCAGACATATTGGAGAACCTTTCAAATACTTTAAGGCAAAGAATTGAACTAAAGATGCAGGTAAGGGCACTTACAGCGGAAGGAAAAATATCGGCAATTGTGATTGCGACTATTCCGCTGTGTTTCGCTCTGATAACAGGATTGGTGAATCCAAGTTATATCAGACTTTTGTGGACTACGCCACTGGGCAAAAAATTTCTTTTAGCCGCCGCGGTTTTAGATGCGTTAGGCCTCTACATAATGAGAAGATTAACCAAAGTGGAAGTATGATAGACATTTATCTTATACAGCTCACGGTGTTTCTTATGGTGAGTTGTATTGTTCTTTACGTGTATTTTTTGATCGAGGAACGATATGAAAAACACATGCTCTTAAAGAAAATATCCGCTCATTTACCTAATGTTCCCCAAAAAACAACGGCTCCAGTCAAAGGACATCTTCTTAAGTTTTTCACATTTATTGGCCAACAGATACGTCCTACTGAACAGAAGGAGCTGCAAGAATATAAAAAAAAGTTATCTGCGGCAGGCTTTAGGGGTCCAGAGACGCTTTCGCTTTTTTGGGGCATAAAGTTGGGATGCGGTGTATTTTTGGGGCTGATTTATCTTTCGATATTGGTGTTTTCGAGGCATATAGGAACGAATCTAATCTACGTATTCTTTTTCGTAGCGGCGGGCTACTATATTCCCGAGTTGGTACTGGGATACGCGATAAAGGCACGACACGATCGAATTTTTAAAGAGCTTCCAGATGTAATTGACCTGCTACTTATATGCGTGGAAGCCGGACTAAGCTTCGATATTGCCTTCTTGAGGGTGAGCAGTGAATTAACCAAAGTAGCTCCCATATTATCCCGTGAATTCTCCCAATATTTTCTTGAGGTGCAAGCTGGACTTCCAAGGACGGAGGTACTAAAGAATTTAGCAGAGAGGAACGGTGAAAAAAATCTAAATAATGTTGTACAGGTGTTGTTACAATCTTTTAAATTTGGAACAGATGTTGCTTCTTCTCTCAAGCTTTATTCGGAATCTTTGAGGAAAGAGCGTCTGCAAAAAGCGAGGGAAAAGAGTGGAAAACTCTCGGTGAAGCTCGTATTTGTTACTATACTGCTAATACTGCCCGCATATATTCTTATTGTAATGGGGCCAACTATCGTGAAGGTAATAAGCCTGTTTGGAGGGGGGAGATGATAAGTAACAAGTCTTTGTTGCTCTTCTCCCTATTTGGAACATGGATCGTGCTTGTTTCTGGATGTGGACCAAAAAAACATTTTGCCAGAGTGAAAATCCCCGAAAGACCCAATATTAGTCGAAAGAAAGAGGCTGCAAAAGCGGACTATCGCGATCTTGCGAAAAGATTGATACAAAACGGCTATTATGAAATAGCCCTCAACATTTTAGAAAGATTGTCAAGCTCTCACCCGAGGGATCCTGAGGTTTTTTACTTAATCGGGCTGTGTCAGAGCAGGTTACATAAGTATGAAAAGGCCGAAAAATCCTTTTTAAGAGTATTGTCTTTAAAGAAGGATTGTGCGAGGGCATATAATCAGCTTGGCCTTTTATATGATTTACAAAAAAGACATGAGCAAGCGACAAAGATGTATGAGCGAGCCATCTCTTTAAATCCAGCTAGGGCAGAATTTTATAACAATCTGGGATACAATCTCCTAATATTAAAGAAAATTACAAAGGCAAGGGAGTGCTTTTTAAAAGCTATCGCAATTGATCCTGATTACAAGAAGGCAATAAACAATCTTGCCTTTTGCTACGTATTAATGGGAGACAAAAAGAAAGCTTTTCTTTTGCTGAAGAAGCTATACTCAACGCCCGTGGTTTATTATAACTTAGCGGTTTTATATGAGGCGACCGGCAACTTGGAGGAAGCCTATAGACTGTATAGAAAATCTTTTGACATGGATCCCCATCTAAAAAACGCTGATCATCTTGCACTATTAGAAGAGAAAATGATAAAAACCTTGAAAGGGAGGAAAAAATGAAAAGGGCCACATTGGCTGTTTTGCTGGTAGGTATTTCTTTGTCAGCTTGTTGTTCAGATTATACCCTGAAAGGACGTTCATATGATAGGAAGGCATATTTCTCTCTATTTCAAAAGCAGATCGAAGTACAAGGAGAGAAACAGGAAGAAATGCCAGGATATCTCGCCATAAGAATCTACAACCAAAGATATCTTCCAACCCTTAGCCAAGAAAAAAGCAGCGAGAATGTTGGACAATGAGTGCAACCCTGGGGTGCACCCTGATTTTTGGACAGGGTAAAGAATTCGTCACAACCATAAGAGGGGCCACCATGCTGAATGGGTACGCCCGGTTCAAGGTTAGAGTAGGGCTTGAGGCATCGAGGCGCGACATAAGCATCAATAAAATAGCTTCTGAGTACGAGATTCACCCCCCAGCAGGTGAGGGCTTGGAAAAGGGAATTTTCGGAGAGGAAGCGTCTTGCCTTTCAGAAGGACAGAGACGCCATGGTCCTTCAAAGGGAGCTTGAGCGGGTGGATGCAGTGCAGCTGGGCCGCTTCAAGGCAACCCCTGTCTCCCAGTGCCAACCTTGGGCCGCAGACGTTGATAAACGAAAAGGGAGCATAGGCCATGAACAGAGAACGGGGCTCCGTAGTTATTATAGTGAGCTTTTTCATTGTCCTTTTTGTCACCCTTCTCGCTTTCATAGTAAATGTGGGTTATCTATCTGCTACTAAAAACATATACGAAAATGCAGCAGAGGCAGCAGCAATGGCCGGATCAGCAAGGCTATGCGACGGGGATGCCATAAATGTCGCGAGACAGATTGCAATAGAAAATGGTGCACCTGAAGGATCTGTTAGTGTCACACTTGGTTTTTTTGACGACGATAGTGACCAATTTTATCCCGAAGGCACAATACCTGAAGGTGAATACAAAAACGCTGTGATGGTTTCAATAAGCTCTGATGTCCCCACTATTCTTGGAGCATTTCTTGGGAAGGAAAAAACAAAAGTTTTGGCAAAGGCAGTGGCTTATGCGGAGAGTTGCGGATTCCTTGCACTGGGCGAGAACAGTGAAATACGCATAGGACCTTCAGGATCTTCAATCGATCAGCCTTTATTAAAAAACGGCGTCATTTACTCCAATGGTGATATCAAGCTGGCCAGAGGCGCTACATGTTCTTCATGGTGGGGGAGTCACACCTATCTTCCTCCGGCGTTTGAAAATGCAGAGCTTTATGCACACAAGCAGGTCCTTGAATGCGACACCACCTGTAGTGGTTCGAATGCTGTGGTTCAGTGGGATTCTTGCTCAGAAAGCGGTCGAGACAACGCTTTTTCCGGAGCGCCGAAGTTTTCAGGAGTTAGGCCCTGCGACGATGCTTTTATTGATTCGTTAATCCAGTCACTAAAGAATTCCCCAAATGTGAATGTAAAAATATACACACCAGATGACGCTGGCTCTGATAATATCTTTTTTAGAACAGATTTTGGTTGGGGCAAAACCAACTATTACTTTGATTTATGCGCAGAAAAAGGGGCAAGACAGGATCGGGTTGTCTACATTTTTGATGCTGAGGACGATGGTCATAGTAGAGTATGGCTTAGAGAAGCCAATCCACGCCATGGTGAATACATTGAAAACGTCACCTTCATTACAAAGCTCCCGGTCTGGCTCGATTATGACGGTGAACATCATGTAGGAGCAGAAGGAGATAAGCAGTTTATCCTAATAACTTCTAAAGACCTTGAGATTGCAGGCTTTAATCTATTCCTTGAAGGAGCGGTATTTCGTATAGGAGGAAGTTTTACTATGCGTTACGCATCACATCTTCCTACTCTTTGGGGAGGACCTCCTGTTCCACAAAAAGCGCGGATAATTGCAGATGGGGATATTTATCTTTGGAGGGGGCAGACGTATGGGGAGGGGACATGGACCGGGACAGTTGACTTTAAGTTCGGCCCACCCTGCCCTGTTCTTAAAATTCGTCTTGGAAAACTCTAGCTCGCAGGAACACCACCCTACAAGGGTCTTTGGCGGGTGGAGGCGGCGTCCCGGGAGCTGAAGGCTCAGCTTGAGCTGGGTGCGATCTACCACTGGACCGAACCGAGGGTGCGGGCTCATGTAGCGGTGTGTTTCGTCGCGCTTCTTATGGAGCTGGAGCTTGAGCGGCGAGACTTACCCTAAAAATTGTGTATAGATTCGAAGTCCCCCGCAAGCTCGTACCTCATGGCGAAGATCTGCAAGAGCTCATAGCCCTTGGCCCTTACCGTCGGCACCGGCCTTCGCCACCAACGGTCTTGTAAGTTCACCACCTGGATGAAGAGGTTCACCTCCAGGGCCCGCTCCGAGGGGAAATACCCTCCCAGCTCCAGCCTCCCGAGCTTACCCCCGCATTCACCGACTCCACGCGGTTGGTGGTGTAGATGTGCTTGCGCACTTCCTCGGGTATCCCAGGAACGCCAGGTACTTGTTAGCTTTGGCCCGAAGCTTCTCGGCCCACGTGGCATTTT
>CAZVGY010000100.1:0-12564 GCA_964627015.1 uncultured Desulfobacteraceae bacterium | reverse complement strand
AAAATGTTACTAAAAATGTTCAGGGAAAACCCCCTGTTCTAGTCAAGACCCTAAAGATATTATTCTTACAGATTAAATCTGAAATTTATAATGTCTCCATCTCTTACCCTGTAATCTTTTCCTTCAAGGCGGACTACTCCTGCCTTCTTTGCCTCTTGAAATGATCCATATTTTTTCAGGTCTTCAAAAGACAGAGTTTCCGCCCTTATAAAACCCTTTGCAATATCCGAGTGAACAGCACCAGCCGCTTCCACCGCAGGTGTGTCGGCCCTAATCGGCCATGCCTTGACTTCATCAGATCCAACGGTAAAAAATGAGATTCGGTTCAGCAGCCTGTAGGAGCTTTTTATCACTCTATCCAGGGCAGATTCCTCAATATGATAGGCCTCCAGAAATTCTTCAGCCTCTTCATGGGACATTGAGGCGATATCTTTTTCCAGCTTAGCCCTAACGGCTATCAGTTCCGATCCCTGAGGCTTTTTGTCCCAGGCAGGCAGCACCTCATCCTCGTCATCATTGTTAAGAATGATAAGCAGAGGTTTTGCGGATAGAAATGTGAAGCCTTTGAGAGCTGGTTCATCGGCTAGGTTTTCATTATTTCGAAGTGGCTCGCCTTTTCCGAGAATTTCCAGGCAGGATTTTATAAGAACACATTCATTTCCTTCCTGCTTTTTGCCTCTTTTTTTATCCAGTTCAAGACGCTCCAGTCTTTTCTCCGCAACTGCCAAGTCGCTCAGTATCATTTCTTCCTCGGCTTCCCAGAAATCTTTTTCCGGAGTCGGCGGCTGGCTACCCGGAGACTTGAAGTTACGAACTACCTGAAGAAGGGCATCGCATGCACGCACCTGGTTCAATATACCTCCTTCAGATTTTGAGGGTATAGGACCGGGGATTTCAGAAGGAAGCAGGTATTCTATTCTGGCGTAGGTGGTCTTTTTCGGTTTATACAGGTCTGCAAGATAATCGATCCGTTCGTCAAGGACAGTCACTGTGGCAACCCTGGGGTCGGTGGAGGAGACTTGTCCTCCTTTTTCACCTCTGGCTCCGGTGAGTGCAGCGAATACGGTTGATTTGCCGGACAGGGGAAGCCCTGTAATGCCAAGTTTCATGTCTTTTCCAGATCTCCTTGGGCGTTTTGTCTCAGGCCCATAGGATAAGGTGATTTTTTATAAACCTTCCAGTTTATCCGCATGGCCCTTTTAGAAATCCATAAAGGGAATATATGGAATATTTTCCTTGACGGGCGCGGTTTGTTTCGAGCCGGATCGACGGCTTAAGATAGTATCAGGGTATTTTGTGAAAATCAATTAACCCAGAGATCAAAACTAGAGAAAAATCTTTCAATGTTCCGTTCTCTTTAATGTGAACCTTTTAGAGGAGCCGCCCCATTTTCTCAGCAGCACATAGATAGCTCCAGTACCTCCATCATAAGGCCTGGCGGTTGAAAAAGCCAAAACGATTTTTTTTGCAAGCCCCCTGCTCAACCATACGGGTAAATATTCTTTCAGAACCGGTATGTGGTTTTCGGAATTTAAACCCCTTCCATGAACTACAAGCACACATCTGAGACCGAGTTGCTGGCTTTGAATGAGAAATTCCCTGACCTTGGTCTCAGCTTCTCGCCTGGTAAGGCCGTGAAGGTCAATATGGTCCTGAATGGGGAATTGACCCTTTCTCAGCCTCTGCATCAATTTCGGCCCGAATCCCTTAACAGCCCCCTGGATATACTCATCACTGAATGTTATGTCCATTTCAGCATTACCACTAACGAGATCGGAGAGATGGGCTATTACTTCTAAATCATCGTCTTTAACCGCATGGGAAGGCCTCAAATCAGGGTCAGGAGTTCTGGTAATTTTATTTTTACCTTTTGATAAAGGTTTTACATTGGACATTTCCGCGAGAAAACGTTCAGTATCATTAAGCTCCTGCTTTTTTTCGGCGGAATTCCGGATTTTTGGTTTTTCAACGAAACCATTCTTCTTTAAGGCAACAAGGCCTTCGAAGGCAGCATTGAACTTATAAGGGATGTTTTTCATCCCTTTTGCTGCCGAAGAACTTCTCTTCTTTTTTTTTCGTGCCATATCTGCACCTTGCCTGTAACTGAATGGTAACGTTGAATCAATGGAAATTTGCCTTGAAATTTAGCTTCTATATTATATAACACAAATTATTTGAAGAGTCAGGAAGTTGGTTGGATCCGTTAAAATAATCTGCTTTCCTGCTCGCTTTATAAGGGTGTTTAAACAGGATTTTCAGAGAGGATTGCTTATGGCAAGGATTGATGATTACAAAAACGCAGTCGAATTGGGTAAAAGCGATTTAAGAAAAAAGAATATAGATGGTATTCAGGCAATAAAAGGAATTGATCTAAAGGATAATTCTGAGGGGGGTACTGTCCTCACTCTGAAATTTTTGAACAGGACAGTAAATATGGGTTGGCCCGGATGTGATTTTTTCTTTGATAAGTCAGATGAGGAGGTGCCAATTCAGCAGCAGGTATTACTGCTTCATTACTTGAATGGAGTAGGGGAATCGACCTTATCGAATGATTGGATTGCCTATCAGGAAGTGCCTGACGGAAAGTTTTACCTGGATGCTTTTCTGAGAAGAGCCAAGAATCCAATGGTCCAGGCCTTTGGGGAAAGACCGGAGTTGCTTGTTGATCTGGCCAAAGAAGTTTATATTGCAGAAGAGGCGGAACAGGGTGACTTTTCTATTATAGTTCAGGCTCTGCCCTTGATTCCTGTGGCATTAATTCTCTGGGAAGGAGATGATGAATTTCCTCCAGAGGGTAACATATTGTTTGATCGAAGCATTTCAACTATACTTTCCGCTGAGGATATTGCCTGGTTGGCAGGGATGGTAATCTACCCGCTTATTGGAATGGCAGGGAACAGGTGATTATTTACTTGCACGAGCAATTTCAAGACTGAATACCTTGTTTCCAGTAAATGAGAGGTGAAAAAATGTCTACAGAAAGACCGTTAGTCGGAGTAGTTATGGGGAGTAGTTCTGATTCAAATACAATGCAGGGTTGTATCGAGATGCTCGAAGAGCTGAAACTTCCGTATGAGATAAGGGTTCTCTCTGCACACCGATCTCCGGATTTAACCAGGGAGTATGCTTTGTCTGCAGCAGAGCGCGGGTTAGAGGTGATTATTGCCGGGGCCGGTTGGGCAGCTCACCTGGCAGGATTTATAGCTGCCCAAACTAATCTGCCTGTCATTGGAGTTCCTATTGATTCCTCACCTCTTAGCGGGATCGACTCACTTCTGTCTACTGTCCAGATGCCCCCTGGCATACCGGTGGCCACGGTTGCAATAGGCAGAGGGGGCGCAAAAAACGCTGCGGTCCTGGCTTGTCAAATTCTGGCCCTGAAATACCCGGATCTTGCTCAAACTCTTAAAGCTTACCGCAGGTCAATAACTGAAAAGGCTAAGGAAAACTCAAAATTTTAGCCTGAATTAGGACCCGAAAACCTTTTTATGCAAGATTTGCTCAGCAATTCTGTCAAGAGGAGCAGATATAAAATTACGTGAAATGTTCGGAATAGGCCATGCCCGTATAGTGAAGGTGGATCCCACCGGGGATTTTGAAGCTGCTATAAAAGAAGCAGCAAGAGTCATTGCTGAAGGCGGATTAGTAGCATATCCTACAGAGTCATTTTATGGGCTTGGAGCAGAAGCCAGCAACAAACCTGCACTGAAGAAGTTATTTAAACTCAAGAAGCGGCCGTTAGATCATCCGGTCTTGGTCCTTACTCCGTCTGTCGAAGCAGTTATTCAATACGTGGATAATATTCCCCCGGTTGCAGGAAAGCTTATAAAAGCATTCTGGCCAGGAGGTCTCACACTTGTATTTAAGGCCGGTCCCCGGGTTTCAAATCTCCTCACAGCCGGCACCGGCAAAATTGGAATTAGATTATCCAGCCATCCTTTGGCCAATGCGCTTGCTAAATCTGTGGGTGTTCCTATCAGCAGTACAAGCGCTAATATCTCTGGCCTACCCGGTTGCCGTAATGCGGAAGAGGTTTTAAATGTTTTTGGTCAGGGTTTGGACTTGATTCTGGATGGTGGTGAGACTGTCGGTTGGACAGGATCTACGATTCTTGACGTCACGGTAGAACCGCCACTGGTATTAAGGGAGGGTCTGGTTACCAGTGAGCAGATCGATGAGGTTATTCAGGGTATAAGCCTGTAGACAATTATGGCTGGCCCTGGATGCCAGGACCAGGCACAGCTATTAGCGTCTATTCATGCCATTTAAGATTTTTTCCGGGGTAATCGGTAGGTCTTTGCAGCGGTATCCGGTTGCGTGAAAAACAGCGTCAGCGATGGCCGGCGCCGTGGGGGAAACCAGGCCTTCTCCAGCTTCCTTGGCCCCCATGGGACCCTCCGGTTCATAGGTCTCAATACATACAGACTCACCCGGTGGCATATCCAGAGCTGTTGGGATTTTGTAGTCAAGGAAAGTTGTATTCAAGGTTTTTCCTTGTTCAATTACGAGTTGTTCTGAAAGGGCATAACCCAGGCCCATATGAATTGATCCTTCAAGCTGGCCTTCTACTGACTTGGGGTTGATAACCGTGCCACAATCATGTGCTGTCCATATTTTTTTGACCTGGACCACCCCTGTTTCCTTGTCCACTTCCACCTCTACCACCTGGGCGCCAAAGCTGAAAGCCGGCGTTACCAGACCTTTTCCTCGAGGAGTATAGTACCCTCTTGCTACGAGAGGTTCTCCTCGGTTAGTTTTCTGAACAATAGCAACCGCTTCTCCGAAAGAGATGCACCTGTCCGGTCTCCCCTTAGCGCATACACGGCCGTTTATGCATTCCATATCATAGATTACATTAAGATCGAAACGGGCGGATAAGACGCCGAACAGCTTTTCCTTAATTTCTCTAGCGGCGTTAATGACTGCGTTGCCGGCCATAAGTGTAACACGGCTTCCCCATGTGCCAAGATCTGCCCTTGGAGTCATGGCGGTGTCTGCAGATGTGACTCTTATATCATCAGTTGAAAGGCCGAGTTCCTCGGCCAAAATTTGTCTGAGTATAGTATCGGAACCCTGACCTATATCCGATGCCATAGTCAGGAGATGAACGCTCCCATCGGTATAAGCCCTTACTTCTGCGGCTGAGAATTGATATTGGGTGTTAAACCAATTGAAGACGCCGCCTGATATGAAACTATAACAACCTACTCCTATTCCCCGGCCGTTGCCGAATTGCTTTCTCTTTTTTTTCCAGCCACTCATTTGTTCCACTTGTTTCAGGGATTCAAGAAAGCCGCAACTGGATATAGTGGCTACGTCAGGAATTTCATCTCCAGTGACCATTCCATTTTTAAGCCTGAGTTCGATCGGATCGATTCCCAACTCCTCTGCCGCCATATTCATCTGGGTCTCAGCAGCAAAAAGAGATTGGGGAGCACCGAATCCTCGCATGGCGCTGGCAGGAGGCTTATTTGTATAAATATGGCGACCTAGAAAACGGTAATTTGGGTAACGGTACAGCATTGCCCCGAAATTGCCGCATAAGAACGTCGCGGTAGGCCCCATGGCATTATATGCCCCCCCGTCAAGCTGGATATTCAAATCTTTAGCCAGCAGGGTTCCGTCTTTTTTAAAGCCTACTTTTGAATAAATGGTCATTGGATGACGTCTTCTACCCGCTGTCAGTTCCTCTTCTCTGGAGAGGGTGAATTTAACGGGTCTGCCTGTTTTTCTGGTCATGAAGGCGGCGCAGAATTCCCAGGGCCTCAGCTCCATCTTTCCACCGAATCCGCCTCCTACATGAGGCTTGATCACCCGAATATCATTTTCTCTAAGGCCAAGTGTAGATGCCAGTAAACATTGGACAAAAAAGGGCGTTTGGGTGGAGGTCCAGAGAGTTATGCGGCCGTCCGCATCGCAAGCGGCAAGCGTGGAACAGGGCTCGAGGTATGCGTGATTTACCGCCTGGACAGTGAAGGTATCTTCCCGAATATAATCAGACTGCGCAAATCCTTTATCGATATCACCATATTTTATTTTGCGGTCCAGGCTGACGTTTGTCGGGCAAGCATCGTGGATAACAGGCGCGCCTTTTTTAAGAGAGGAATCTACATCAAATACTGCGGGTAATTCTTCGTATTCTACGCGTATAAGGTCCAGCGCTTCCTGTACGGTTTCTTTGTCCACAGCCGCAACCGCGGCTACTTCATCGCCGATGAACCTGACTTTATCAACGGCTAATGGATATTCGTCCTGTGTGTCAGGAAAGAGACGCCAGTTGCCGTATTTTATTTTAGGGGTGTCTTCCCCTGTTATTACGCATTTAACACCAGGTAAAGCTAAAGCTTTTTTTACATCAATCCGAATGATTTTTGCATGAGGCAATGGGGACCTGAGGATTCCGCCATGAAGCATACCAGGCATTTTCATATCATCTGTATATAATGCGGCTCCGGTAGCTTTGGCGCGTGCGTCAATTTTTGGGATATTTTTTCCAACTGTCTTAAATTTTTCCATGCTCCTTCCTCATTCCGCCTAACGCCTTTAAGTCGCCCGTTTTCTGGCTTCTGCAAGAGCCCTCTTAGTAAGGACGGTAACCATTTTTTTTCTGTAATCGGCACTCGCTCTTACATCTGAGATAGGCTTTGCTTCCTTAGATGCAATGGCTCCGGCTTGTTCCATCAATTTCTCTGTCAGCTTTTTTCCCTCTAGCAGCTTTTCCGCTTTAGTAGCATGCATAGGTACAGGTGCAACAGCGCCCATGACGATACGGGCCCGTGTACACTTATTATTATCAATAGTCACAAGCACGCCAATACCTACGGCCGATATGTCTACCTTCCCCCTGGCAGAGATATGTTGATAAGATGTGCCGGATTTTGGTGGGGGGGTTGGTACTCGTATAGAAGTCATTATTTCGTCCGGAGCCATGACGGTAAGCCCCGGCCCTTTAAAGAAGTGGTCCAGGGGAATACTTCTTTCTCCGTCAGGGCCTATAAGGGTGACCTGAGCGTCCATTGCAATGAGAACAGGGGCATTTTCAGCTGAAGGTGCGGCATTGCACAGATTGCCGGCGACAGTACCCATGTTTCTGATCTGTACATTGGCGGTGTTGGAGGCCGCATATGCGACGGCGGGATAATTTTTGCGAATTACAGGATGATTGGCCACATCGCTAAGCAGTGACATGGCTCCGATGGTAAGTCCCTGCTGTTTGTTGTAGGAGATTCTATGAAGAGCCTCTATTTTCTTTAGTCCAATAAGTGTCTTGGGTTTTAATAGGCCATGCCTCATTTTTATAAGGAGATCTGTACCGCCCGCAATTACCCGGCTGGTTTCCCCCTTTTTATTGAGCAGATTGACAGCTTCCTCAATACTGGTCGGCGCAAAATAATCAAACTTGGGCAAGGTCATATCTCTGCTCTACCTTTTGATTTGGTATGGATAATTTGAATTTCAACGCTCTCCCGGATACATTTGAAATATAGGGTTTTCAAGTCAAAAAGTTTATTAAAGCTTATCCCTTTCTCATTTTCTCTGCTGCGCTGGATATAGCCTCAACTATTTTGTTGTAACCTGTACATCTGCATAGATTACCTGATAATCCTTCCCTGATCTCTTTTTCGGTTGGCGTATGGTTGTTATTGAGGAGGTAAAGTGCGGATATTTCCATGCCTGAGGTGCAAAAACCGCACTGAATGGCCCCTTTTTCAATAAAGGCCTCCTGGATGGTATGCAATTCTTCTCCGGATGGCGATAGACCTTCCACGGTTGTAACATCTTTTCCATCAATTTCCACGGCAAGGGTCAGACAGGAGCTGACCGACTTTCCGTCCACAAGAACGGTACAGGCCCCGCAGTCTCCTGTACCACACCCTAATTTGGTACCTGTCAGGTTTAAATCTTCCCTGAGGACCTGGTTGAGGGTTTTCCAGGGATCAACTGCCAGATGATAGGTGTCTCCGTTAACCCGGATGTTCAAAGGGTGTTTCATTGCAGCAAGCTCCTGATCTCATGAGACATCGTTGCTCCGGTGGTATATCACTATAATAAGTTAAGCAATGACTTCTTTTGACCTAAACAAGCCTTTACAGAGATGGAGAATGGAAAATTCGCCGTTTTTAACTCTCGTTGTAGATGATTTATTGATGAGATTGGCCCCCTTTTTTTAGAGGACTCTTTCTGGTATTGGTTTATGCGGATTCAAAATAACCGGACATTATTCTTTATTATTAAACCCCATGCTGCACAGTTTGTCTAGAAAAAAATAGTTAAATGGCAATTTCAAAAGGACTCTTCAGCAGGTGGTTATCTCGTAGGGGAAAAGATTAAGACTTTTTAATCCATGCTCTGTCACTACGACTGTATTTTCAATCCCTACAACGCCTTGGCCCGGAAAGACATATTTCGGCTCGAGTGCGAATACCATGCCTGACTCCAGAAGGGTGTTGTTACCCTGGCCTATGACTGGCCATTCATCGAGCTCCAATCCTACTCCATGCCCCACAAAAGAAACTGGATCGGGATAGCCCATGAATCCCTCCTCGAGGCCGGCTTTTTCAACTATTTCTAAGGCCATGGCGTAAAGGTCTCCAGCCATTATGCCGGGCCTGGCTTTCTCACAAAGCAGTTCATGAACCTCCAGCATCACATTATGGGAGGAGTAGAATTTTTCATCAAGTACTCCTAGGGAAAAGATCCGGGCTTGATCAGAGAGGTAGCCGTATGCGTTGGAGGTGTAATCTACCAGTATTGGCAAGTGTGCTTCAATAGGTTCATTTGCAGGACCTTGTGAATAAAAGGGACCTATGCCCTTGCCCCCTGTAGGGCCGGGAGAATTACTTGCTGAAGCCGAGCTTTTTCCTGCCATGATGTGGCCATAGACTATTTCTGCATTGAAGCCTCGCATGCGGACTACACCTGGGTGTCCTTTCCCCCTGTAAAATGCTTCAGCTTTTATTGCAAGTTCTATTTCAGTGCCGGCTGATTCCAGATAAAGCGGTATTTCTGTAAATAGATCGTCTCCTATGTTTGCTGCGGCTTTTATGAGAGAAATCTCGTGAGGGGATTTTACCATACGGAGACTGCGTATTAACGGTGATATATCGATCAACTCCGCAGAGGGGAACAGTTTTCTGTAAATCTGATAAAAATTGACCGGTAATATATCCATTTCCAGGCCGATTTTATTCTGTTCCGCTCCAGAGTGTTGTTCTATGAGATGGGGAAGCTGTGAAAAGCCTGACAGTGGTACGATATTTTCTAGAGGTGAATCCAGCTTGGAACGTTCCAGACTCTTTTTTACCATGAGAAGAGGATTTCCGTAAGCAGGTATCCATAGATGGGATTCCTGATCCGTACCGGTCAGATAATAGATATCAGCTTTTTGTATAAGGATACTACCATCGATTTTCTGTTTTTGAAGACTCTCTTGGAATTTTTTTGTACGAAGTGTGATTTCCTTTTTAAGCTCCTCGCTAGGCATATATGGGTTTTCTCCTGTAAACAGCTTGACTTATAAGACAAAAAACCATTATATCAATACTCTCACGGAAGTCCTTAAGAGCTCCTTTTATGGTCCAGGATAGGGATCAGCGCTTAATAGATCAAGAAAAATGACCGCTTTCTAGGGTTATGGCTCGTTGATATGAACTTGTAAAGACGAAAATGGTTGGGAACGGACCGTATGAATCATGGAAAAAGAAACAGTGAAAGATAGCAACCAGGAACTTCAGTCAAGAATAAGGGAACTGAGCCAGGAGAGAAACGCCATATTACTGGTGCACAATTACCAGCTTCCTGAGGTCCAGGACATTGCGGATTTTTGTGGTGATTCTCTGGAACTCTCCATTCGGGCATCTGAGACGGATGCCGATGTGATTGTATTCTGCGGTGTCCATTTCATGGCTGAAACCGCATCCATCCTCTGTCCGGACAAAAAGGTAATACTTCCGGTTTCGGACGCTGGCTGTCCTATGGCAGACATGATTACAGCGGAACAGTTGATTAAAAAAAAGAGGGAAGTACCCGGTGCTACAGTTATCAGCTATGTGAATACCACCGCTGAGGTGAAGGCAGAGAGCGACATATGCTGCACCTCGGCCAATGCGGTCAAAATTGCCAATTCCGTGGATCCAGCGGTGCCTATACTAATGACTCCGGACAGAAATCTGGCCATGTATACCAAGAGCAAAACGGACAGGGATATTATCTACTGGAACGGGTATTGTCCGGTGCACAACAATTTGACCGCAGAACGCGTCAAATCGGTTAAACAGGCGCATCCGGAGGCTCTTTTTATCGCTCATCCGGAATGTCCGCCCCAAGTACTCGATTTGGCCGATGAGATTACAAGTACATCCGGGATGATTTCCTTTGCCTCCTCCTCAAATATGAGAGAATTTATAATCGGTACTGAAACAGGCATTCTCTACCCCCTCTCAAAGGCGAACCCCGACAAACGTTTCATCCCGGTTGATCCTGGCATGGTATGTTATGATATGAAAAAGACAGACCTTCCGGAGGTCCTCTTAGCCCTTCAAATACTGGGACCTGAGGTGAAAGTGCCTGAAAGTATCAGAATAAAGGCCAAGAAGGCGGTTGACCGTATGCTGGCAGTTTCTTAAAAGTAAAAATGCTGTTCGGCTTTTTATATGCCTTACCCGAAGAAGTAACAAGATTTTTCGGCTGATGCGGAGAAAGAGAAGTTTATGAATAAAACCCCAAAAGATATCAGGGCAAACCTGGAATACCTGAAAAAACTGTTTATTATGCCGGATTCTCCAGACAAATTTATTGAATTCGGGCATGAATTGCTCGAAATGATCCATGAATTTTTTCAGGAAAAAGGTGGCATTCACAGTAGCATTACACTGCCTGAACTAAGCGAGATTTTCAATCAGACCAGCGTGCCTGACCGTCCCAGTTTAATTAAGGATGTGCTGTCAGAGATAAAGGAGAAGGTTATAGGTCATTCGGTCAAGGTTGGGAACCCCTATTATATAGGGCATATGACCAGCGCTATACCCTATTACATGATACTCCTTGAAATGATTATAGCGGCGCTGAATCAGAACCAGGTAAAGATTGAAACGGCCAAGGCATCAAGTTTTGTGGAGAGGGAACTGGTTGCCTGGCTACATCGCCTGATTTTTGAAAGGACGGATAAATTTTATAAAAAGAATGTCCAAAATCCGAGGGTAGCTCTGGGGAATGTCGTTTCTGATGGAACACTTGCAAATCTCACGGCCCTTCTTGTGGCACGGGAGAAAGCCTTTCCCCCTGCAGAAGGATTCCCTGGCCTCCGCTATGTTGGTGTGGGTTCGGCCCTCCAACACTATGGTTATACAAGGGCAGTTATAATCGTATCCGCCAGGGGCCACTACTCTATCAAGAAGGCTGCCAGTCTCCTGGGAATTGGAGAAGATAATGTTCTTAAAATCCCGGTCGATACCAATAATAGAATTGATTTGAAAAAGTTGCGGCGAAGGATAAACAACCTTAAGCAGAGTAAGGATAATGAAAATACTAAGATAGTTTCTATCGTCGGGATTGCCGGAACCACTGAAACCGGGAATATCGACAACCTGGACGAGCTGGGTGAGATATCCCGTGAAATAGGGACCCATTTTCATGTGGATGCCTGCTGGGGTGGATCCTCACTTCTCGTAGAAGAATATCGTCCTTTTTTTAAGGGTATTGAAAAAGCCGACTCCGTTACTATTGATGCCCATAAGCTGCTTTACTGTCCAATGAGCATGGGATTGGTTTTGTTTCGGAGTGAAAAAGATCTTAATCTTATTCGATATTCATCTCAATATGTCATCCGGAGGAATTCGGTTGATACAGGTCGGTTTACTATTGAGGGCTCCCGGCCATTCGCCTGCCTTAAACCCTGGGCTTCTCTAAAGATTATGGGCCGGGAAGGATATGGACTGCTTTTCAAAGAGGCTTATAAATCCACTGAGACCTTTAAAAAGATATTGGATAAACGCGGGAATTTCGAAATTTTGAATACTCCGGAACTCTTCATACTCAACTATCGTTTCATTCCAGAATTCATAGTAGAGAAACTTAGAGAATGGGAAGGTGCTTCTATGACTTCAAGGAATAAAACAAAAGTACATAAGGCCAGAAAAGTAAACCACCTCATCAATGGGCTCAATGTTAAGTTGCACAGGGCGTTGAGGAGGGATGATACGTCTTTTGTCTCAAGGACTCTCCTTGAATCCACAAGGTATAGGCCACAGAGTATTGTGGTTCTAAGGGCGGTCCTTATCAATCCGCTAACGGACAGGCAAGTGCTGGAAGAGATAGTTGATACGCAGAATCGTATCGGTCTTGAGATATGGGAAGCTTTTGAACCCGCCTACAGGCGAATAGTTGAAGAGGGTCAGGTGAAATCTCTGACGCGTAAAAGGGCTTGAACAAGGCGCAGTAAAATTTTCTCTCCGTTCTGGTTTTTATCTTTATAACGGTAAAAATACACTAAAAATCAACATCTTGAGGTCTTTTTTTAAATAAAAACCATAATCCACCAGTTTTACTGGTGGGTCCGAGCTATGC
>CAZVGY010000099.1:0-13066 GCA_964627015.1 uncultured Desulfobacteraceae bacterium | reverse complement strand
TAGAGCACCGGGCTGTGGCCCCGGGTGTTGCGGGTTCGAATCCCGTCGGCCTCCCTTAATTGACGTCTCTTTCAGGTAATAAAAATTTTACAATTCTTATTATCCGATCAATCTTATAAATAAATAGTGGAATGTATTAATACAAACTTTTTAATAATTTCCTTTGATGGTTTGTAAATATGCAAAGTTCAGCTTTGTAGAATTTTGATAGATGTGAAAGAACTTTTTACTTAAAAACGTTATGCTTAATCATATCTAATAAACACTACATATTTTAAAATAATCTTTTAAAAGAGATTTTCTGGATATTTTCTCCGTTCTCTATTATCTATTGCCTCACACTGCTTGCTAACTTTAATAATCCGTATTTCTGCAGAATCTGCAGAAGACACCAAAATCTTATCTAAGAATCTGTATATTACTAAGATATTTATTTTTTTTTAGTCTTTTAAATATTTAAAAATGCATTCTGTCACCTGAATTTTTTTCATTGAAAAATGAGAATTTTTCCTCAACAAGATTTTTTAAACAATATTTAAGAACATTTTAAAATTTACTACCGATTTTTTTTCAGCATAAATTATTACCAGAGTTTGGCACAAGTAATATTTATTAGCAATAATAAACAAATCATCCTACTTAAAAAATTTTTCACAAGATTTTTAAATATATTTTTGTTGAATTGATCACGCATTTCAGTATGTTTTTATCTCTTGGATCTTCTTTTTATAAAAAATCCCGATATTTTTTAAGATATAAAATAAAATTTATCGGTGGTTTAATGAACCTTTGCTTTAAGAAGAACAGTAGTAGAAACCATTACAATTGTTCTTAAATCATCATATACTTGACAAGGATAGAAATATGTATATAATACAAACAATTTTTTTAATTTTAAATTTTAAATAAAAAAGTTTGAGATTTATAAATATTTTTCTTTTTGAACAAATGAAGTTAAAACTCAATTCGGTAGAGGAAAAGATTAAAAAGAAAAGGAAATATCAATATTAGCAGAAGACCGAGAAGGATGTAGAAGTTAAATAAGGAGACACAAATATTGAGAAAATTCATTTTTAAGTTTCTTGGAGGGAAATATATTTGGTGAAATCAAAAGATCTTCCATAATTTATCAAATGGATTTCATGTGGGAGGGACAAGTCTTTGAAGGGAGGGTTTTATAGAAAACTTAGATTATACATGAAATTTAGTTCCTATATATTTGTTGTATTTTTTTTTAAATATTTTTTTCCTGTACTCGGATTCGCGAGTACTCAAGTATTTATCAAATCGATAATTCTTGAAAATGCTACAGTAATTTCTGAAAAGGAGTACCAAGCTCTTATCTCACCTTATGAGGGAAAATATCTTTCTTTTTCTGATATCAAAGAGATAGCAAAAAAGATAACAGAGTGGTATCTAAGAAAGGGCTATGTGACTTCTAAGGCATATATTCCTCCTCAGAATTTAGAGAATGGGGTTTTACGAATAAAGGTAGTTGAGGGAAAGGTTGGTCGTATACTTGTTATAGGAAAGCATCCTCGCTATTCCGAGCGCTATATTCTTAATTTTTTTGAACCTCTAAGGGAGGAAAAAATTTTTAATCAAAAGATTTTGGAAAGGTGTCTGCTCCTTTTAAACGAAAATTTAAAATTGGAAGCTTCTGCTGAACTGAAAAAGGGGCAAAAACCAGAGACAACAGATGTCGTGGTCAAAGTTCAGAGTTCGCTCCCTTACCGGTTTATATTAAATTATAATAATTGGGGATCAGAGTATGTAGGTAGAGATCGCTATGGATTAGATATCGGGTTTGGAAATCTTATTTTTTATGGACATATCATTGATTTAGTTGCGATTAAAAGCAAAAGATTATCCTCTTATGCTTTATCTTATAGCATGCCTATAGGCTATAAAGGATGGAAAACAGGATTTTGGTATTCAGCTGGTAATAGTAATCTGGGAAAAGAACTGGCAGTGTTAAACATTAAAAGTTACTCAACATATGTTGGAATTTTTGTATCTTATCCTTTTATGAAATCCAGAAATAAAGAGCTTGTTTTTCAAGGCACTCTCAATTATCTTTATTCTAAACAGACCATGCTTGATCAAACTACTGCTAAAGATAAGATGAGCTATTTAGAAATAGGTTTTTATTATCAGAAACAAAAGATTAACAGTCAAAATTTTTTTGAATTTACTATCACTCAGGGGTTAGGCAGTCTTTTTGGTAGTGTGGAAGAAGAATATACTAGTCGTTATGATGCCTCTGATACATTTACAAAATTTAATTTTACCTTTGTAAGAGTGCAAAGATTTTCTGAAAAAATTTTTGGTTTATTGAGATTGAGAGCGCAATATTCATGGGATATTCTTTATTCCTCTCAAAACTTTTATATCGGGGGACCGATTTCTGTACGAGGTTTTTTGCAGACCCAATATGGGGGGGATAGTGGTTTTTTTCTTTCTTCTGAACTTAGGTGGGCACCTTTTGAGCGAAGGAATCTTCTGCAATTTCTAATCTTCTTGGATACTGGTACAGTTTTTTTAAATCATCCTTATAAAGGTCAGAAGACACAGCGCACTTTAACTGGGGGTGGTTTGGGATTAAGGGGAAATCTACCTCATGATTTTCATATATCATTGGATACGGCTTTTCCTCTCTCCCCCGGTTCTGATAATGGGCGAGATGTGAATTTTTACATAAAAATTACTAAAAAATTTTAACCCAGGAGGTATTTAATGGCTGAGCAACTTTATGCTCGTCTTGAACTACTTAATTCAGAGCGTCATAAAAACCTACGTGTTAGACCTTTGCAAAAATTTGAAAAATTTAAAAATTTAAATAGTTGTGTGATCTTGGTAACGGAATTTTTCGAAGCTGCTAAATATTATCCTTTAGTTTTTAGTTTGAGTCCCCGCAATGAGTATTTACCTGTGGCTATATTAGGAGCAGATAATAATGCTTTTGTGCAAGAAGATGGCCTCTGGCGGGAAGGGTTTTATATTCCTGCTTTTGTAAGACGTTATCCTTTTATATTTGTAGAAGATGCTGAAAAAGGAGAAAAAGAAAAGAGGTTCTTCTTGGCAATAGATAGGGAAGCTGAAAATCTTAGCGAAAATGAAGGAGAAAGGTTATTTGATGAAGAAGGAAAAGAAACTCAATTTTTGCAAGAAATTAAGCAGTTTCTTCTTAACTATGATAGAGATTTCCAAATTACTAAGCAATTTGTAGATGAGCTTGAGAAATTGGAGCTTTTTAGGAACATAGAGGCTACGGTGAAGTGTAAAGATGGGAAGATAGTAGTTATAAAGAATTTATTAGCTGTGGATGAGGATAAGTTTCGTCGTCTTTCGGATGAAAAAATAGTAGATCTTTTTCGAAAGGGTTACCTTGGGGCTGTGCAAGCCCATTTGATGTCTCTTACTAATTTTTCCCGAATAATAAAATAGTTTTATAAGGAGGTTAAACCGTGAATTACGGTCTTAACCGAGCTACTCAGAGAAAAATGCAAAGGAAAGTCAGAAAGAACAAAAAGAAGAGAAAACACACCCTTGGCAAACTTACAGGGGCTATATGTCTTACAGCCTTCGTAGTGGGAAAGAGCTATGCTCTGCCGCAGGAGGGGAAGGTAGTAGCAGGCGATGCTTCCATACTTAAACCTTCCCATACGGAGATGTTGATAAAACAAATGACTGAGAAGGCTATCATAAATTGGAAGTCTTTTGACATTGCCCGGAATGAATTGGTGCGTTTTAATCAGCCTTCTTCTGTTGCAGTAGCATTGAATCGTGTAGTTGGGAAAGATCCATCAGAAATTTTTGGGAAGCTTATTGCCAATGGTCGAGTTTTTCTTGTCAATCCTAATGGCATTCTTTTTGGGAAAACTGCCCAAATAGATGTTGCTGGACTTTTGGCTACCACTCTTGACATAAAGAACGAAGATTTTCTTAATGGAAAGTTCGACTTTCTACAAAACCCGGAAGCGGATTTTGCTTCAGTCATCAATAGAGGAAAGATTGAGGTAGATCAAAATGGTTTCGTGATGCTTGTAGCTCCTTCAGTTGAGAACGAAGGACTTATTCTTGCCAAGTTAGGAAAAGTGGTTTTAGCTTCAGGAACAAAATATCAGTTTGACTTTACAGGGGATGGACTTATTACCTATTCGGTATCAGCTGAAAAGGGGAAAGCGTTAACGGATTTAAGTGTTGTCAACAAGGGGGTTATAGAGGCTGAAGGGGGTACAGTGATTTTAACCGCCGAGGCTGCTAAGAATGTGTTTTCCTCGGTAGTTAACAACGAGGGAATTATAGAAGCTAAGTCTTTGGTTGAGAGAGACGGAAAGATTATTCTTGAAGGAGGGGTAGTAGAAAATAGTGGAACACTTGAAGTTTCTGCAATTGAGCCTGGAGCTAAGCCAGGGTATATTTCAGTAACAGGGAAGATAGTTGAAAATAAAGGTAGTATTTTGGCTAATGGTGCTGAAAATTCTGATGCTGGTTCAATTTATCTTTATTCTACAAAAGCTACCCACCTTGGAGCTTCATCTACGATAGAAGCTAAGGGTATAGGAGAGAACTCTAATGGCGGTTTTGTAGAGGTAAGCTCAGACAAGGAAGTAGAACTTGGAGGAATGCTTGATGTTTCAGCAAAGTCCGGTCAGCCTGGAATTGTGGTGATAGATCCAAAAACAGTTAACATTTCTAATGATGTCTACACTGGAGGTGGAGATTACAACGTTAATGCTACACAGAGTATCACTGTTGATCCCAGCATAGTGATTTCCACACGTCATACTTTATCTTCGATTGATAATCAAGAAACAGCCTCTTCAGTGGGTGATTCTGGTAATCTAACCTTTGAGGCTCCAGAGATTACTATTGGAGCCGGAGCTAAACTTTTAACCTTTGCCACAGATGGTTACTCTTCAGGAGATATAAATCTTTATGCTACTGGAGATGAATCAGTAAGTATCACTATCGGCGAAAGAGCTATTCTTAAAGGTAAAAATATTAATATTTATGCTCAAACTTCTAAGGATTCTTCTTTTGGGGATGATCTTGAAGATATAGCTTATCAAGTGTTTTTAGACTTTCTTGAAGATGAAGAAGGAAATATGCCTTTTGTTCAGGGTGGGAAAGAAATTACAGAAACTAATGCCCAGATTTCTGTGAAAAGCGGAGCTAATCTTGAGGGAGAAAACATCACTATCAGCTCGGAAGCTTCATCTACAGCTAAGGTTTGGTTGGTTCTTCCAGTGAGTACCGCAGCTTACAGTGTAACCAAAGCCACCTCACAAATAGATATTCAAGGAAATCTAAAAGCTTCTCAAGGGATAAATATTTTTTCTAAAGCTAAGGAAGAGCTCCTTTCTGATGCTGAAACACGTATCAGAGTTGATGAAAAGAGGGGTGATAACAACTTTTATATTGCTGTAGCTTATGGTAAGGGAGACTTAATTTCTACTGTGACCATTGGGGACTCGGCAGTGGTGGAGGGAGGTTTTGTAGATATAAAGGCCCAGGGAGACAAAAAAGTTTCAGTAGTAGCAAGAAGTACTCCTTATAAGGACGGAACTATGAGCGGTTCTGCAGCTATAGGAACTTTTTCTGAAAATATAGGAGTGGATATAAAGGGAAGTGTTACCTCTACCAGTGGAAGAGTAAATATAGAAAGTCGCTTGGATATGGAGAAACTAAAAGTTAAATCTGGGGCAGCATCTGGAACTGGGTTTCTTACCAAATATACTGATCTTCATTATCACCTAACTACACGTTTCTTTAATGTCTTTTTAAACAAAATAGCTCCACAGCCTATCTCAAATAGCAACATGGACAATAAATTTTCTTTTTCTTTGAGTCTTTCTTATCTCGACAGTTCTGCTGTAGTAAAAACCGAGGTCTTCTCTGGAGCTTCAGTTTCTTCTGCTGAGGGACTTGATATCGAATCCTTTTGTATCTATCCGGATCCAGGTATTGAAAGTGGGGCCTCTGGTTCTGTAAGCAATAATAAGCAGGCTCCTAAGGATTATTCAATGGCTGGAGCCATATCTATTGTAAAGGTAGATGATACAGTAGAAACGCATGTTTATTCTGGAGCTTCTTTAAGTTCCTCAGATACAATTTACATCCATTCTGACTTGGATATGTCCTATGGAGGGAGTTTTGATCCTTATACTGGTAACTGGGATTCCTTTAAAGGGGTTTCCAATGGAACTTTTCATTATGTAAACGAAAGCATTGAATATGTTAAAAGTTACGTAGGGCCTAACAATATAGCGGTAAGCACTTCTGGTGGAAATACTGTTGGTGTAGCTGGGATGGTAAGCATTACTCATTTTTCTGGAGTTTCAAAGGCTATCGTGGATGATGGAGTCTTTCTTAATCAGCCTTTAGCCAACCCTGGTAAGATAACAGTAGAAGCTGAAAGTGATCTCTTTTTCCTGAATGCTGCAGCTCTCTGGGCTGGAGAACTCCTTTCTAACTCGGACAAAAACGCGGTGGGGGGATCTTATACCGACCTTACCTGGAAACAGGACACCCTGGCTTATCTTGGAGCCAGCGGAAACGCTACTGATGTTTGGGTTTTAGCAGATTCTGATGATTTCCTTTTCAACATGGGTATCACTGGCTCCCGTGCAGAGAAATTTGCCATCAATGCTGGCTTCGCTTGGGTTGATCTGGACAAAACTACCGAAGCCGGGATTCTTTCCGGAGCCGAACTTACAGTCTTAGATGCCTTGGGGAGTGAAACATGGATTCAGGCTAAAGATGAAAGTACAGTTATTAATATCATGGGAGGAGTAGTTTTAGGAGAAAGTACTGGTATAGGAGCTTCAGCGGCTTTTACTACTGTGAACCGGGATACCGAGGCTTTTATTGGAGGTACTCTTTTTACTTCTTCTCCAGTGAAGGTAAAGGCAGAAAACTCAGGACTTGCGTTGGGTATTACTATTGCTGGAACAAAAGTTAGTCAAGATACAGCAGCCTTTAAAGGACTTAAGGAGGATGATCCTCTTGATGGAGTCAGTTTGCCTAATCTTTTTGGAGAGGAAAAACAGGTAAAATCTGGTCTTTCTGTGGTATTTGCTGGAACCACACAAGTGATAGAGGAAACTACCAAGGCTTATGCGAATTCTCTCACACTTTTACCTCTTACTGATGCAGTTTCAGACTTTGATCTTATTGCTGTGCGTGATACCGGCATTCTTTCCATAGGCGGTACAGCTGCGGTGACCGAAAGTGGCGGAACCGGAGCCGGACTTAACGGAGCTTTTATGGGTAATTATGTAACTGTAGATACTGAAGCTTTTATGAAAGATTCAAAAGTTAAAACTGATAACCTTTTTATAAAAGCAGAGGAGAAGGGATATACTGTAGCTATAGGAGCTGGAGGAGCTCAAGCAAGTTCTGCGGAGGGAACAAGCATTGCTGTAGCGGGTTCAGTAACTAAGAATCAAAAGAATGTAACCTTGTTAGCTTATGTGGATAACTCAACAGTGGAAACAGATGAAATAGAGATATGGACAGAGGACACCTCTGATATAGCTTCTGCTGCAGTGGACATTTCTAAAGCTCAAATTTCAGCTGGAGCAGCTATAGCCTTTAACACAGTAAATGGAACCGAGCGAGCTTATGTAGAAAATAGTGATATAACAAGTAATAGCACGACCAGGGTAGAAAGTGAAGCAGATCGATCTTTGATCACAGTTTCAGTTTCAGCTTCCTCAGCAGGTTCTGGCTATCTTGCAGCAGCAGCTTCGGCTTCGGTAAATGAATCTACAGTCACCAACGAGGCTTATATCATAGGCAAAAAAACCAAGGGAATAACCTCTACTGATAAAGTTATCGTAAAAAGTACTGTTTCAGACTCTGTAGTTGTGATCGCTGGGTCTGCATCTGTTGATAAAGCTGGCTCAAGTCTTGGAGTGGGAGCTTCTTTGGGCTATAATTATATGGCTAATACTTCAAGAGCTTTTGTAGAAGATACTTCTTTTCAGGTTTCTGATCTTATTATCTCATCTGAAATGAAAAATCTTATAGTGGA
This sequence comes from uncultured Desulfobacteraceae bacterium, assembly GCA_964627015.1. Taxonomy (GTDB): domain Bacteria; phylum Desulfobacterota; class DSM-4660; order Desulfatiglandales; family Desulfatiglandaceae; genus CAZVGY01. Next base: position 5,025 of record CAZVGY010000099.1, on the reverse strand, counting down.
TGCCGGGATAAGTGGTGGTTATTCACGGGCTGGTGTAGGTTTTAACCTTGCCATCAACAAAGAAGAAAATCTTGTAGAAGCTTATCTCAAAAATACACAACTTGATACTGTGGGTTCTCTCGGAATAAAGGCTTACTATGAAGGAGATACTCACGTTTATGGAGGAACAATAGAGGGAGGTACCTCTCTCGGGGTAGGAGGAAGTGGTGTTGTAAATGTTTTTAGTAATAAAGTGTGGGCTTATATGGAAAATGCTACTGTTTCTACTGGAGGTACAAATAAGGTTGAACTTTATTTGGAAAACGGAACTTCCGAATCGATATGGGGTATAGGAATTTTTGCGCATGCGATTGAAAAAAATTATACTGGTATAGCAACTGCAGCTTTTACTAATAGCGGATATTTCACTCTTAGTGGTGTGGCTTCAGTAGACATTTTTGAAGATGATACCCGGGCTTTCGTCAAAGACTCCACGATTGAAAGCGGAAAGGATTTTAAAGTTAAGGCCTATCATCTGGCCGAACCTTCGGCCGGAGTGGGGGCAGTGGCGGTGAATAGCGAAAGTACTGGGGTAGGACTTTCCGCTGGGGCCCAAGTGTTCAAGGACAGAACGCAAGCCTATGTTGAGAGCAGTGACGTTACTGCCCAGGGCGAAGTAAAGGTGGAGGCTTCAAGTGTTGAAAAACCTTTTATAACTGCAGTAGCTGGTTCCATTCTTAACACAGTTTCAGTGGCAGGTTCTGTAGGACTTGTTTATTCTGAAGAACTTACAAGCGCTTTCATAAATGAATCTTCAATTACTGGTGGAACTGTAGTAGTGAAAGCTGAGGATACCTTTGAAACCCGAAGGGGAGATGTTGCAGGGCTTATAGTAGGTTCTCTATCTGCTACTGCTGGTCCTGCAGGTGTAGGCGGTGGAGTAGGAGTGATTAATGTTAAAAACAAAACCTATGCCTTTGTTTCTGGGTCATTACTTAATGTTCCTTCCCTTGAAGTTTCTGCTAATGCTACACGGGATATTTATTATGCTGTAGCTAATGTTGCTGGAGGTAAATATTTGGGACTGAGTGGTTCTGTAGGAGTGATTTCCATAGGCACAGATACTGAGGCTTTCATTGCCATTTCAGAGTCTGGAAAAAATTCTAATATTAATGCTGAGACAGTTAATGTTAAGTCTAAAGACACCACTCTTCTTGAAGGTGGTGTAGGGAATGCAGCAGGTTCTTTAGGTGGATCTGTAGGAGCTTCAGTTAATGTAGTTTCTATACACAGTTACAATGCAGCCTTTATTGGAGATGACTCACAGGTGGCTTCCACCTTGGGTGTGCGAGTTTCTGCAGAAACAGAGCGTCATCTCAAGGTAACTACCATTGGTCTCGGAGCAGGACTTGGAGGAGTGCAGGGCACAGTATCAGTGGTGAATATCGGAAGTGCCTTTGATGAAGATGCAGCCCAAGCTACGGGTGATACTTCTTCTGGAGTTGAACAAAGTATCACTGATCCTTTTTCTTTTGATACTGGCCTTTCGGAAGCCAATGATGACCGTAATACAGGACTTTTTGGAAGCTCAGTAGCTGAAGATCTTTCAACAACTTCAACGCTTAAAGATCAAACTTTAGCAGCTATTGGAGACAGAGCATGGGTGAAATCTGATCCTGGACTTATAGTTGAAGCACGTAATACCACTACCCTTACCTCTGATCTCGGAGGTGGTGCAGTAGGTGGTTTAAGTATAGGGGGTTCTGTAAATATTGTAAGAAACTTCGGAAATGTAGAGGCTTATACTGGAACCGGAACTTATCTTGAAGTTAAAAGTGGACAAGCGGAGTTTACTGCACAGCATTCTTTTAACGGAACCCTTACTACATATGCTGGATCAGGTGGTGGAGTGACTTTAGGAGCTGCAGTATCTTACTTTTATCAAGGCAATCGGGTGCTTTCTTATGTAGGTGATAACAGCACCCTTGTTGGAGAATTTGCACCTTCCCTGAAGCTTGAAAGTGCTGTCAACACTACTGCTAAAGTTCATTCTATCGGAACCTATGGTGGTATTACTGCTGTGGCTGGGGCAGTGGCTTCAAAAGCTGTGCTTGAAGGTGAGGTAAAGTCCTATACAGGACAGGGAGCTACACTTGGGATAGCAGACAAAAAACTTCAAGATGTAATTATCAAGGCTTCAGAAGAGGATCAGCTTGATGTTTACGCTTTACCGGTGAATGTAGGAACGATTTCACTGGAAGCTGCGGTTTCTGAAGTAGATTATATGCCAATGCTTGCAGCCCATCTTGGTTCAGAAAATAAACTTTACTTAAAAGGAAATCTTAATATTACGACTCATCTCCTTTATGACATTTCGCCTTCAGCTGACGGAGTAAACATTGGACTCTTAACTGCAGGGGCCTCAGTAGTGAAGATGGATGTATCTCCTGAACTTGAGGCATTTTTAAGTGAGAGAAGCGAAACTAAAGCCGAGGGCTGGGTAAAAGTTTCCTCAGAAATTGATGCTGACTCTAAGGTTTCAGCTCGAGCAACTTCCACTCATGGTGGAGCGCTTTTAGGAGTAGAAGGAAGTGTGACAACAATAAGTGAAAATGCTACGGTAAAGGCTTATACTGGGACTGGAGCTCAAGTGGAAGCTACAAAAGATATAACTTTCTCGGCCCTGGTTGAGGATTCTGCAGAAGCCTATACTACTGGAATTACAGTGGGAGGACTTCTTTCTCTTGGGCTTAGCCATAGTGAGGTCTGTTATGAACCTTCAGCAACTACTTCTGTGGGAGACAATGCTGTTCTGAAAACATCTGATGGAGATCTCATTCTTGAAGCATCAGTAAAAGGTAATGTGCTGGCGAATGCTATAGCAGGATCTGGAGGAGTGGTAAGTGGAGATGCTTCTTTGGCTGAAACTACAATTTCAGGGACTACGGAGGTTAACACCGGAAGTTCTTCAAAGCTCTCTACTCCTGATACCCTTACTATGAAAGCCACCCGGGATATTACTTTTAATAGTGTGGCTGATAGTTATCAGGCTTCTATAGTAGGGATGAGCGGAGCTTCGGCTTCTAACCTTGTAGAGGATAACAAAGTTCGCATTCAGATAGGAGAATCTTCAAATCTTGAAGCTTCGGGTTATGAGCTTATAGCCCTTAATAAACTCAACAAACCTTATATCTCTGGTCCCAATGCTAATGAGGCCTCTGGTGGAGTGTTTGAAGGAGCAGCTTCTGAAAGTGTGACCAGACTTAGAAATACTAACACAGGAATATACATAGGCTCTGGAGCCAGCCTTAAACTTTTAGGAGACTATCTCAGCAAAAATCAACTTCTTGCTAAAGCCGTGAATGATTTTGACCTTTACGATGAGGCTAAGCTTTCAAGTGGAGGTGTAATTGCTATTGCAGATGCTGAGGCTAAAATCTTGGCTGAGGATGGAGTCTGGGCAGAAGTAGGACTTTCTGAGAACGCAGAAATTCAAGCTATGGGTAATGTAGTACTGGCAGCAGCTACCAGGGCTAAGGCAGAAGCTAATGCTCGTTCTTATACTTACGGTGGAGCAAGTTCAGCAGCTGGTTCATCTAAAGCCTCGGTTAAAGCTACAGATAAAGTTTATCTTTCTTCAGGAGCTAAAATTACAGCCTCACGTTCGGTTTCACTTCTTGCTGGTGCAGATGATGAGTCTAATGCCCTGATTCAGACTACAGCTTATACTGATATTTTCAACCGGGCAATAGTTCCTATTGAGGGTGACCCAAATGCTGATGCTATTTCAGAAAGACAGGCTTATGTGATTGTGGAGGACAATGCCGAAATTAAGACAGGGTTTGATATAAATCTTAAGGCTACTGAAGGGCGTCTTCACGCCTCTGGTTATGGTGAAGCAACCGATCTTTATAGGGAAGCCCTGCAAGAGATTGAAGAATGGTTTGGGGATGATGAGGATGCTTCCACCAAGAAAATCGCTGGGACCAGTACTATTTCTGGCACAGGCACGGTGGAGGTAAATGGATATCTTGAAACCGGTATTTACCGACACCAGTACGTGACTTTCAGTCAAGATTTTGATCCTGGGTTTTATGTGGTAGAATATGAAATTAACAACGGGACTGATATAGGCTCTGATCTTGTGCCAAATGCTGTAGTAAAAAGAAATGATTTTTATGATGTTTATGACTCAAATGGAAACTATGTAAAGAGTATTGCACCCTCAAAGATTAGCAAAGGTATTTCGTGGTCTCTTGTTACCAACACGGCAATAGGAATTCGGACAAAAAATAGAATTGAAAGACTTAAAGAACTTAAAACAATTTATAGCGGCGATCCGGATACTTTGCAGGATATTGAGTCTGAACTTACAGTGCTTCAGGCTGAACTTGAAGATCCAGCTATGAAGCAAACTACGCATGTGATCAAATTAGACACGATTTTTGCTTCCTCAGGGGACATTAATATCTGGGCTGACAATCTTAAAGGAAGAGGAACACTTAACGCCCCTGGGGATGTAAGGATAGATATTAGAAATGATTCACCACTTCCACTTGAGGTGGGTACGGCGGCGATCCCATGGGAATACGGGGGACATGTGCGATTTAACGGGCTTTCGGTGCACGAAAATGCAGATATTGCCAGAATTAATCAAGATGGTTCTACTCCCTCTTTCTCTATCACCGATGGAGTAAACTCTCCGGCTCCGGAAATTAACATCATAAGTACTTATCAGAAGACAGCTTATGCCACAGATTCTCAGGGTAATACACTTTATCTTTATCCGCCTCCTCTTTGTATAGGTTACTACGCCACGGAAGGTGAGAGTAGCGGAAATACCTATATAGAAAATCTTGGAGGAACAGTAAACATAAAGAGCAGTGGAAGCATTATCGTAACTGAGGGTATATCTGCTAATACCATAAAACTTGATGCTACCGGAAGCTTTTTCTTTAACAATCCAGATGCTGTTTATCGTGTACTTGGGGCTCCAGAAAGTCAGTTTAAACCTACAGCTGATTCGGCTAAAAGTTACACATCGGG
>CAZVGY010000098.1:0-13074 GCA_964627015.1 uncultured Desulfobacteraceae bacterium | reverse complement strand
ACCGGCGTGGCGACTAGGATAAATATCATATTTTTTGCATCACTCTGGTTTAGATGGCTGCAAATGACGGGATCATCAAAGGCGGAAGGCTGTTTGCCTGAAGGCTCTTTTCGCTTCAGGACTCTATCTAAATGCCTTTCTTGCTCGTGACGCAGCAGCAGAACCTGCTGCGAATGATAGGCCATAACTTTAACGTTAATATCCCCCGGCCAGTCATATTCCATTAGATATTTACTCAACGCTACGCACGGGCGGATATTTGCAACCCGCACAACTCCGAACGAGACATTGATACCGGTCTTTTTTTCTTCGGTATGATGGTGCTGATGCTTGTCTATTATTGACCGTTGAATCTTGGCGAAGTACTGTTTTTGTTTGGTCTCATCGCTATCAAATTCATAGTTATCAATAATTGTTTGGCATTCGATGATCTCAGCTTTGCGCCTTGCAGGTTGCCGATTCAGCATTTTCACCCGCTTGGCAATAAATTTCTGATGATAGTCTCGATAATAGTGAATGACTTCTGGGCTTTGATTTACCGCAATTTCCGTGACGATAGTTTTAAATTCATCTATCCAGGCACAACCTATTTTACTGACGACATCGCGAGTCTGACTGAATATCCGATATCCGGCATGGTAGGCATAAAAGAAACCCTCTGCCAAATCAGGCGGAATCGTCGCCGAGGATATTATCACTTTGCGTCCCAACATACCAGCAAGGTGAATCAGACGGCCGATGGCAATCAGATCGCTGTCGGTAAAATCATCAACCTCATCAATGACTAGATCAGAAGACATCAAACGCAAACTCGGTAATATATACCGCCCTCCGCGTCTGGATTCAGTTGCTGCTATAATATGATCAATGGTGCACACCAGCACCGGCGCATAAAGAAACTGGCGGTCACGTTGCCGCTTGAGCACGGTTGCCAGACCCTCTTCCGGGATATCGCAATCGTAATCAATGTCTTCGTCTAATAATGATTTCAGTGAGTCAGACCCGAGTTCATCATACTCGGGGGAACCATCGGGTTGGATGGCCTTATTATGAAGTTCCATAATGGCCTTGGAACCGATCAGTATTGCCAGCTCACTACTGTCCAGCTCAATACGATTACGATATTCATCTCCCGTTTGCAGCGTCAGAGTGCGTAAGCCCAAAGCAAGTATATAGCGCAGACTATCGCCGTCCGATGACAATGCCCGTATGATCTTGGCATTGGCAAAAGTTTTACCGCAACCAGTACTGGCCATATTGACTGCAAAAAAACCATAATGAGATTTACCCTGCTGTTCCCGCCACACTTTTATCTTGTCAAACGCCTTGTTTTGCCAATCAAACTCCTTTGGGCTGGCCTTTTTCAAAGAAGCGATCCCCTTTGCGAAACGTGGCTCCTGTTCAAAATTCGGCAAAAAGTGGGCTGTGTGCAGGGCATTTTTGGCAACTCCAACCAGATGCTCATCCAGTTTCTGCTTAAACGCCTTTGTATCACGGTAGGTATTTGCGAATAATCCTGTGGTGTCTTCCCATGTTGTATCAGCATCTTGTGACGAGTAATAATGATCACCCAGCATTAAACATAAACGGGTGTGGTGCAGTATAAGGCGGTAACTGCCGTTGGCCATGATTTGCTCAACCAAGGGCAGACAATCTATCAATCGCTGCGCCCATTTTTTGATCTGCTTCAGCCATAATGCCGAATGAACCAACAAACCATTCGGGAATTTGAAGCAGTCATTGATTCTTTTTTGGTATTCCTGTTCATCGTTACGATTTTCATAGCCCCAACTCTGGCTTATGCGTTTGAGAATAGTCCCGATATCAGGGGCGGGCTCAGCACGCCAGTCATCAGAAGTATAAGGTAAACGATGGTGTGAAACTATAAGCCAGGCCAATAATTTTGCCGTTGGTGGAAGTCGGTCAAGCGGTTTTTGTTCTAACTGCATTATACTGTTTATTATCGCTGCATCATACAGTCTACCATCAACCAGAGCCTGTAGCCAAAATGTATCATCTTCTTGACCATCACAGCTTTTAATAAAGGCACATAACAACAAGCAGGAAATCCATTCATGCCGAATTGGGTCACCTAGCCTTGAGCTTATTTTCAATTTTTTCTGAAAAAGCGCCGTGGCTTTTCCCCAGTCATGGAGTAAAGCGGCAAGAGCCGCAAGCGCTTTGATAAGCGGAAGGTAACGCCAGTTATTTTCAAATTGGGTGATGCTTTTTTCTGTATAATTCACGGGGACAAAACCCTGTTCATCAAACTTGCTTTTGTTACCCACTACCCATAAAAACTGGCTTCGAGACCGGCTTCTGATCCAGTGGCAGGAAACTGCGGTGCTTTTGCTGGCGGTTTGGCGCAGCATTTTTCTGACGGTATTGAGGCCTTCTTCCGTAATGACAGTCTGCCAGGTATTGTCACCGATCCGGTTGGCAAAGGCATCAAGTACCCGACGGCTTTTCTTGAGGGCGTTTTTTTCGCATTGGGAGATAAAGGTCACCATCATGGCCAATTATTCTCCTCATCCGGCTCCTGATTTTGCTCTTTACCCATCAAGGCCATCGCTTTGACCTGATCAAACATAACATCCAAAGCTTTGTGGTCGGCAAAAGATTGCAGGCATTGCTGACGAAATTCCTGATCAGTTGCATTTTCTTTGGCACAGATGAATGCCCAAGGCAAAACGATAGCATCCTTGACCAGGTCAGCGACATCAAACACCAGGGCTCCACGACGGGTTTTGCCGTGCATGACGGCGAAGCCATGAGGTATGCCCAATACCCAAAGCGTTGAGGCGGCAAGTCCATATGCGAGATAGTTGCCATGATTGAGAAAGCCATTGGCCTTGTCAGTAGCTTCACGCTCACGGACGAAATCGGCCATGTTGGTATGACTGGCGGCAATTTTATAGAGTTGTTTGGTGAGTTTTGCTTCGGTGGCAAGTAGGTAGGTGGTCTTGGTTGCAGTGGCTATTTGGGCTTCATTGGCATCCAGGGCGTTTGCAATGGCCGGATCACCGGCATCAAAGCCCGCTAGTTTCAGTTCGCGATCCTTGCGCCAGACTTGTCGTAGATAGGCGATGCGGGCGTGTTGAAGTTCTTTTGCGACTTTCAGACGTTGTTCATCATCAAACCAGAAAGCAAGCCAGCCTTGCAGATATTCCGTAGGCCGGTATTCGCTCTGTGGGGTCAACCATTCAATGTCATTGCCCATGTAAAGCGGCGTGCCGCCACCGCCGCAAAAACCAATGAGTACACCTGCTTGAGCAAGCATGCGCACAGCAGCCTGAGTTATGGAAGTCCCTGTACCCAAAAGGATTACAGTGGTATTGGCAATGGGGATGTTAAAATAGAGATTGTCTTTTTTGGCTTCTGTTAGATATAAGACACGTCCGTCCTTTTGCATTACGCGGCAATGCTCAAGGTAGTACATATTGGCCCGCTTTGAGTGCAGGATTGTTTTTAAATCAGACGGTGATAGGTCATCCATCTATCTTATCCTAAGGAAAACGTATTAAATTGTAGATTAAAAAGTATTTAGGACTCTTATTAAATATTAGTAGTTTCGGAACAGCTGTCTCAATCACTTCTTAACCAAACTCCTCCGGCAAAAAGCCACTGTCACTTCACGCATATTCGTGATCTGGTCAAGCCCCAGGCCTTTTTGCCTGAAAAGACCGTTTATCATGCCAATAAGCAGGTTGACTGTTCCTGGCACCAGAACTTTATGAAATTCTCCGCTCTTTATCCCCTCTTTCAGACAGCCATTGAGATAGGCTTCCAGCTTTTGTCTCTGGAGATGGACGTTCTTTGTGCAAATATGCTCAGGATGATTAAGCTTTGCAGGGCAGGTAGCAGCGACCAGATAGGCTTGGTCCGGCATTTCTTCGACTAAACGGTAATGCAGATCCAGGAGAGCTTCGATCTTCTCAAACTGGGTCTTCGTATGGCTTTTCAGGTCATCCAGCCTGGAAAAGTATTCCCCGAAAGAAATTTCAATTATATGGCGGAAGAGGTCTTCCTTGCCCTGGAAGTGATAATAGATGAGAGGTTCTGTAACACCCGCCTCACTGGATATCAATGAAGTTGTTGTGTTTTCGTAGCCCTGTTCAGCAAAAAGGCGGGTAGCAGCTTGAATGATGTTCTGCTTCTTATACATAATGCCCTCCTGGATCTCAGAGTGGGCAGGGAAGCAAAAAAGTTCTGCAATAAATACCACATACAATAAGGTGGTTTTTTAGCAAGGGGTAACATTGTTAGCCCTTATGTCCTTAATTGTCAATATAATCTTGGGAAAATTAGGATTATTGCTAAAATATTAGCTTAATCAGTGGCTATAAAAAATTGGGGGTATGGTAGTGAGGAGACTTTCCAGGGTAGGATTTGGCTGTGATCTGCACCAAAATCCTCAAGATATCAGTTGGCAGAAAATCTTTTGATATGTCTGACTAACCCAAAATCAACTTTTTCTAGCATTACAGACATAATCTCCAAAGATAGGAACTATTAGTACACTGCTATTAGAAATTATCGCCACAGTTCCTTTCTTTTACTCTTCCCCTTACTTTTATCCTGCCTGAAATGCACATAAAATTGTGCATCATGCATACAAAAATGTGCGAGCTCTGCAAGCTATCTGCCTAACTTATTGATATTATTGGATGTGGCTTCGGGCACGCTTCTAGCCTCCAAATAACAAGAGCAATTTTGCTGATGCCCATTACAGGCCTATCTACCAGTGTTGAGGAGGTAATTGTGGAAGCTATTATAAGCCTATACACCTCAGGGCGAAAAGAGGACCTGGTAAATTTTGACAACCTGCGGAAATTAATATATAAAAATATCACATCAACTTTAGATTTCAAGTCAGAGAGCTCCTCAAATATCAGGCTACTGCAATCCAAGAAGAAGATCTTGTTAACCCTTTAATAATTTGAAAATTTCACACCAAATGTACAATTAAAAAATAAAGAGATACAAAACTATGAACGAACCCAGTCGGAACATGGTTGATTACGATGCATTGCCCGAGAAGTTTCCTACACATATGCACGCTCCAGGCTTTTGGGAGAGCCTAGGGCGCGCAATAGCAACATTCGGTTTTCTTGAAGAAACAATGGCCAAAGCCATTTTCTTGTTCACCGGAACAAAACCATACAGCGAAGAGGAAATTCAACAGGCTTACGCTGATTGGATTCCAAAGCTGGAGAAAGCACTAGCGGATCAGCTTTATAACCTTATCGAACTGTACGGAAAGGCAGTGCGGGGACATCCTGACTCTACGATTGAGAATCTAGATGAGCTTTTAGATCAATTGAAGGAAGCCGCGAAGGTAAGGAACGTTCTTTGTCACGGTTCGTGGCGAACTCCGGACTCTAATGGGGCGTCAACCCCGTTCTTCGTTAACCGCAGACAGGAGCGCTTTGAAACACCGATAGATACTCAGTTCTTAGATCAAATTCAGAGACATTCAACAGAACTGATTTGCGCAGTCATCAATACAGTTACTCATATGGGCTGGCAGTTTCCAGGCTCTGATGGCCCTGGCAGGCGAGTTTATTAAAAGGGTCAAGGCCTACTTTTCTTGAATATAAGGAATTACAAATTCTGGACCGGATTAAAAAGAAGCTCCGTATTTCTGACAAGGAATTTTCTTTAAAAGACGATTCACAATTTAAAAGAAATTAAAAGGTTGGACAAAAAGAAGTCAGAGATGTCAGCATTTTTAAGCCTCAACAGACTAACCGCCTCTGATTTATACATATTTTTTCGACCCTCTAAATGTGAGCTTCGGATCTATCTGAAAGCGATCGGAAAAGAGGAGGACCCGACTGGCCCCTATGAACAGGTTCTTTTTACACTCGGGCAAAGACATGAGATTTCGCATCTCTCAACATTTCCTGAATATGTAGACCTCAGCAAAGGGACGTTAGAAGAGCGAGAAAAAAGGACCAAGGAGGCTGTAGAGCGGGGTGAGTCTGTCATATACCAGGCTGTTCTTAGGGCTACTCAGGATCTATTAGGAAAAAATTTTGAAATAGTTGGCGAACCTGATTTTCTTATAAAACGAGATAAGGGATATGTCATTCGTGACTCCAAAATGTCAAAGAGGATTACGGAAAATGAGCATGCTGAGATATTAAGACAGTTAGGGATATACGGCTGGCTTTACGAACAAACCTTCGGCAACTCGCCAATATCTTTAGAGATCCATTCAGGTCCGGGGGATATCATTGAGATACCTTACGACGGCGGTAAGGCAGCACTAATTCTTCTTGAAAAAATAGCAGGCCTCAAAATGGCCGATGCTGAAATTTACAGCCCGGTAGGATGGAGTAAATGCGGCGGATGTCCTTTTCATAGTTATTGCTGGGCAAGAGCTGAAAGAAACAGAGACGTCGCCTTGATCCCGGACATTGACCAAAATCTCGCTGTAGCACTTAGAGATAATAATATTTTCACAATAGAAGATTTACTAGCAAATTTTGATGAGAATGAACTCTCAGCATTTAAGCGCCCTTGGGGCACCCGCATGCAGAGAGTTGGGAAGAAGGCCGTATCAATCATTCGATCAGCCCAAGCTATGACCGGGGGACAGGAAATCTTGATAGAACCTCCCTCGGTACCAGTTCATTCAAACTATGTTATGTTTGACCTCGAAGGATTGCCCCCTCAACTGGATGAACTTGAGAAAATTTATCTCTGGGGAACGCAAGTTTTTGGAGAGGACCAGGGCGATTTTATGCCAGCAGTAGCCGGATTCGGTGAGGAAGGAGACAGAGAGGGTTGGGAAAGTTTTCTTAACAATGCAGACGTTATTTTCAAAAAGTATGGGGATGTTCCCTTTGTCCACTGGCATCACTATGAAAGGGTCAAGATTGATCTTTATAGGGACAGGTATGGGGACCCTAGCGGAGTTGCTGAAAAAGTGAAAGATAATCTTTTGGACCTCTTACCAGTAACTCAAGGTTCAGTCGCTCTACCCCTCCCAAGTTACAGCCTGAAGGTAGTGGAAAAGTATGTTGGCTACAAAAGGACTTTAAAGGAAGTGGCTGGTGACTGGGCTATGGCTAAGTATATAGAAGCCACGGAGACCGAGGACCAAAGGCAGAGAGAAGAGCTGATGGATAAAATACTTGCCTATAACCGGGAAGACCTGGAAGCTACCTGGGCGGTTCTCAATTGGCTGAGGTCAAAGATACATTAATTACAAATTAGACTAAAGAGAAACGAACATGAAAATATTTCTAACGTCAGACGTGCATTTGGGAATGAAATTCTCCGGGTACCCGAGCGTGCAAAACGATCTTATCGAGGCCCGGTTTGAAGCGCTCAAACAGTGCGTGGATATCGCTAATGATAGAGAGTGTGATCTGTTCGCGGTGGGAGGCGATCTTTTTGACAAGGTGTCCGTTGCCAAGAAGGACATCCACCGGGCCGCTGAGACCCTGGGCGATTTTCAGGGAAGGCTGGTTGCCGTCCTGCCGGGCAATCACGATTTCATGACGGATCGGCCCGATGGCCTCTGGGCGACGTTGAAAGGTTTTGCGGATCAACATATTCTTGTGCTTGAATCTAGCGAAATCTATAAGCTTAAACCCTATGACCTGGACGCAAACCTGTACGCCGCTCCATGTGAAGCAAAGCATTCACTGGACAACCGTATTGGATGGATTCAAGGAATTGAAAAGGACCCAAGTGTCACATTCCACATCGGCATCGCGCATGGCAGTCTTGAAGGCCTATCGCCCGATTTCGACAAAAATTACTATCCAATGACCGAGCCCGAATTGCACTCCTGCGGCCTGGATTTGTGGTTGATGGGCCACACGCACATTCCTTACCCATCGGAGCCGGGGCCTAGGAGCAAAGTCTTTTACCCTGGAACCCCGGAGCCGGACGGATTTGACTGCGGCCATGAGGGAAAGGGTCTCGTTATTGAAATCGATGAAGGAAAGAAGGTGTCCGCAAGTTTTATAAGCACTGGCACTTATCGGTTCCATCACCTTGAGGCGGAGATCAGCTCCTGGAGCGAGGCCGAGGAGATCATGGAAAATTGTTCCGGCCCCGGGCACGAAAAGACTCTTTTGAAGCTGAAGCTGAAGGGCAGACTGCCTGAAGAAGAATACAAAAAGCTCAGCTCAATCTATAAAAACCTGGAGCAGAAGCTGGCCCTTGTGGATATCGATTCCACCGGGGTCACGATCCGGATCACCCCGGATTTGATTGAAAAGGAATTTACCGAGGATTCCTTCCCTTACAGGCTGTTGAAGCAGCTTTCAAAAGGCGAAGATTATGAAGCATTGCAGGTCGCCTATGAACTTATCAGGGAGACGCAGAGATGATTATCGAAAAGGTGATCATTCATACGTTCGGCGGCCTTTCCGGCATAGAGATGGACCTTGAGGAAGGGATGAATGTCATCGTTGGACCCAATGAGTCCGGGAAATCAACGATCTACAATGCCATTGAGAACACCCTGTTCACCCATTCAAACCTAACCCCTTCCAAGTTAAAAAAACAGATGGGACGATATATGCCCGTGTCAGGCGGGGATACGATTGAAGTGACTATCCACCTCAAGAGTAACCGAGACAGGTATGCTCTTCAACGGCGATGGGGCGCCACGGTCGCATCTTCGCTGAAACTTCCAGATGGGTCGCTTTTGACCGACGACGGAGCTATCCAGGACAAGATAGGGGAGTGCCTCCAGGTTCCGGAGGGAACCTGCAAAACCATAATGCTTACCTACCAGTCCGGATTGGCAAAAACGGTACATGACATCCAGGAAAGCCGGGAAACTCTTAGGTCTCTGGGAGATCTTCTGAGAAAAGCGATCATGGAGATGGACGGTGTCTCCATAGATATGTTCAAAGCCAGAATTGCGGATTTGTATAATAACTATTTCGGGCGCTGGAATATCGACGCTGATTACCCGGAAGGCAACCGGGGAATTGAGAATAAATGGAAAGCGGGTGTTGGATCTATTACGAATCAATTTTATGCTAAAGAAGAGGTTCGAAAGGTCTTGTATGAAGCCGTGAGCTTTGAAACGGAGTTGGACGAATTGAACGAGAAAATATCTGAGCATGCAGAAGAGTTCCAAGAGTCGGAATCCTTTGTCAGGAAGTACAAGCCCTTTAAGGATGACGCGATCAAGCGGCAGCAAATAGAGGCCGATCTTAAGGGCCTTAACCTGGAATATGAGAAGCTGGAGGCAATCAATAAAGATTGGCCGGTGATAGAATCCAAAATCAAGGAAAAGGAAAAGAGACTTCCTGAATTGGCAAACAAGAAGAAAGAGCTGGAACAGGAAAAGGAAAAGGCTGAGGCCTACCGGGAAGGCAAAGAAATCCTGGATCGATTCAGCCGGGTTGAAAAAAGAAAACAGGCCGTGGACGAGGCGGAAAAGGGCCTTAAAAATCTGGCCGTATTGACGGATGAAAACCTGCAAGAACTCCGGGAGGTGATTCACAAGACAGACTCCCTTGAAACCTCTCTGTCCGCGGGAAGGCTTTCAGCCAGGTTTTCCCCAAAAAAGAACATGGAATTGGACATTCAAAAAGACCTAAGCGACAGGGAGCAAACCAGAGTAAAAGCAGGGGAGAAACTTGAGTTCCAGGCGGATGGAAGGCTTCTGTTGTCTAACCCGGAATGGGAAATGGAGGTGACATCCGGCGAGGTGAAATACGACCAGGTATTGAAAGAATATGAAAAGGGGAAATCGGCGGTGGATGTCCTGCTCAAGAAGTTCAAGGTAAAAAGCCTTGAGGATGCGGAAGCCGCGAACAGGGCTTACAAGGCGGAGCTTTCAAAGCTGGAAAACGCACGCTCAAACCTGGAATATGAATTGGACGGGCTAACGTACGACGAATTAAAAAACAAAGCGGATGGAGTCACGGTGAAGAAGCCCGGCAGGGAACTGGAAACAATCCTTGGCGAACTGGCAGATAAAGGAGCGGAGACCAAAAGCCTTGAGGGTGAACTCGAAGAACTCAAAGAAAAACTTCAAAACTATGTCGAAGAATACGGAGATCACAAAAAGTTGTTTGAGAAGGTAGCTGAAGTTGCGGGTAAAACAAGTGAAAAGAACGAGGCCCTCGGTAAATTGAAACCATTGCCGGAAGAATTTGATGATGTCAAGATTTTCATCCGAGAGTATGAAGACACTGAATCGAGGCTCTCCGTTTTGAGAGATGATCACAGTAAATTGATCCAGGAGCGAATCCGTCTGGAAGCCAGAGCCCCTGACCGATCCGTTGAGGAAATTAAAAAAAACCTGGCTGAAGCAGAGGAAAAATTCGAAGCGGAAAAGAGAAGGGGATTGGCGATCGCAAGGATTAAGAAAACTATGGAGGATTTGCTGAAGGAGATGGATAGGCGAACCTATGAGGGCCTAGAAAAGGAAGTGGCTGAATTTGTACAGAAGATGACGGCAGGTCGATACGAGAATGTCACAATGGATGGGAGTACACCGAGAGGTTTTCAGAGGAAAGACGGCATTGAGATGCCATACGATTATTTATCCGCTGGCACCAGGGATGTGCTCGGCATGGCCTTGAGGTTGGCAATAACCAAAAAATTTTTGGAGGAAAAGGAAGGCTTTGTTGTCATGGATGATCCTCTTGTGGATCTGGATCCCAACCGCCAGTCACTTGCTGCCAATGCCATAAATAATTTTGCAGAGGATAAACAGATTATCATATTCACATGTCATCCATCACACTCAAAACTGCTGGGGGGCAACCGAATCCTATTAGATTAGAACCCTTATGATTCCAGAATAATTAGGTAAATTTAAAATTCAGAGGGCAACATGTATTTTTTATGAAAATCAATTAGACAGGTGCATATCTAATGGAAGGGCAAATATCATTATTTGATCAAAATTTTCTTGAGTCCCCAAGTCCGAGACCTTCCCCGGCTGATGAGTGGTCCGCACAGTCTGCGCAGCACGCACTCGATGATCTCTTTAATGCAACCCTTAAATATAGAACCAGTAAAGCTTTTTATGAATTGATGCAGTTTATAAGGATATTTCGATTTTATTCGCCTTATAATGCATTTCTTGTTCATATTCAGCGGCCAGGTGCTCGTTTTGTAGCACCAGCAAAACGGTGGAAGCAGAAATACAAAAGGCAGATAAAACCTAATGCCAGTCCAATAGTTATTTTGCAGCCGATGGGTCCGGTTATGTTTGTTTACGATGTATCCGATACTGAACCAGGATCTGACTCTAAACCATTACCTATCCAAATAGAGAAACCCTTTGAAGTTCATTATGGAAAAATCGGAGGAGAGTTTGGACAAACAATCGAAAACGCAAAGCGAGATGGTATTAGAATTCATGGACAAAAGCTCGGCTCTCAAGCGGCTGGATCTATCCAAGTTGTAAAAAATAAGAACATTGCGCCATTACTTTTTCAAAACGGTAAAGATAACCAAGGAAATCCTGTCTATAAGCAAATACGAGTCAGTTATGAGCTTTTAGTCAACGATGACTATAGTAGAGAGTCTCGTTATGCCACTATGGTACATGAATTAGCTCATCTTTATTGCGGGCACCTTGGGACCCCAAATAGAAAATGGTGGCCGGATCGGAGGGGGCTCTCTAAAAAAGCTATGGAATTCGAGGCTGAATCTGTGTGCTATTTAGTCTGTGAAAGGGTTGGCATCTCTAATCCATCAGCAGAATATCTAAGTGGTTATATTGAAAGTAAAGAAGAAGTGCCAAAAATTAGTTTGGAATGCCTAATGAAAGCTACAGGCCTGATTGAAAAAATGGGAAGCCAAAAAATGAAACTGAGGAAAAACTGATAATAGATGTAGGGAAAAAGGTTATGCCAAAGAAAAGAAAAAGCAAAAACAACGGGAGATCGAATTGTATGAAATTGAAATCGAGGACTGGGAGATTGATTATTTCTTTGCATTAAATAATGGACCGAAGGACCTGTTTACTGGCGGATACATGGGACATTCAAATGTAACTCTTATAGGTAATCTCCTTTCACCTTATTTAGAAAAGGCAAGCAAAGCCAAAGTCGAAATAAGGGATGATCCCGAAAAAGACGACTATTGTACAAAAGAACAGACAATAATTTCAGCAAAAGCTATTGGCTGGATGGAAATACCTAGGGGTGATGATACTCTTATATTTTATTGTACTGTACCATGCAGGTCGTTACCATTCATTGTTTTGGCTGCTAAAGCAAAAAAAATCAAATACGTCTCAACATTCGGGACCAAACTTAAATGGCGAAAGGGAACTATTGAACACATTAGCCTCTCAGGACACCGAGAGGCTTGAAGAAAATTTTTTTCAGATCCTTTTAAAACAGTAAATGCCTTTAGCTTCTGCCTACCTGTTGATTCCTTTCAATTAGTCGATAAGCGCCCCTATCCTCTTCACTTGATAATTTTTTTAAGATAAAGACAGCAAACTCCAGCCAAATATTATAGGCTTCAATTTTTTCAAACGTGTGGGGAATAGTGTGGGGAACGACAAAAAAGAAAAGAAAAAGGAGTTACATGAAAGCATGTAACTCCTTGATATTACTGATGGCGTCCCCAAGGGGATTTGAACCCCTGTCGCAGGCGTGAAAGTGGAATCTAGAACTTCCTGCCGGGTGGCATTAGATAGTCCTTCGTGGTCATCTCGGTGATCAATTGAATAATACTGCCCAAATTTGCGAGGCTTAAAATATGAACAATAAAAAAAATGACCGAAGCGGAATAAGGGATAGTTGTCAATTTTTTTATGGACAGTTTATGGACAAATAGAGTTCAGAATAAAAAAAGGATTTCAACGAAACGCTGAAACCCTTGTTATTATTGGTGCCCCCGGCATGACTCGAACATGCGGCACCCAGATTAGGAATCTGGTGCTCTATCCACCTGAGCTACGGGGGCACAAAAATTCTTTTTAATAATCATTCTGTCTAATGTCAAATGGTTTTAATAGTGAGTTCATCAAAAAAGCATTGATTTAATATGAAAAGCTAGCTAATATTATATGTTTAGGGGCTTAGGAAGCAAAAACCATGAAAAATGTGGTAAGCTTCCAAAATA
>CAZVGY010000097.1:0-13274 GCA_964627015.1 uncultured Desulfobacteraceae bacterium | reverse complement strand
TCCTGTTGGCAAGTTTCACGATTTCCGCGACTTCTTCAGTAGTCCCGGGCCTTGCTACTATGCCGGGGGTCTTACCTCTTGCTCCAGCTCCCAGGGGTTGAAAAGCGCCTCTTGTATAAGACCTCCTCGCAAAAAGTTCTTCAGTGACATGCTCCGGTCCCAGAATAGAACACATCTCCTCAAATAAATTTTTACCTGCTTCTGCCATTGTCCTTCCTCCTTTAGTTGTTTTAGCAGGAAATTCCTGTATCCACCTCCTAACTCCGGCTCAGCACCGAAAGTAATCAAAGGAAGTGTTCGGATGAATATGCCGCTTGATTAAAAATCAGGATTCTAAACACTTTAAATCGAAATTTTTTTCAGTCATGCGTATACATGCACCTTATTGCCAGGGGCATTTCGCGATGTCACACTACTCTACCACGCCCTATATTTCAATACCCGATTGCATCCCCCAGAAATAAATGACGGGATGAAGAAAAAGGCACCTTTACTTTGTGCTCGAAGCCTTAGGTAAAACACACCCCGGTCTCGTATTAGCCCTAGAATTTCTCAATCAAAATTTTTTACTTTTAACAGAATGCTGCCGTTTTTGGTAGAAATTCAGTGCCTGATATGCTTTTTTGTATTTAAAGCATCTAAACCGAATATTATGTTTTCTTTTAACCTGGATTCTTACCATGACCATTTCCCCTGAATGCTGGTTTGAGCGTAAAAGCGAACTGGAAATGATTGCCCAAAATAGAAGTCCGGTCCGCATCATTAATGATGAAATCCTGAACGATATTCTTTTTGACCTGTTGCTCATCGAGTCTGTTGACAAAATTTTTTACAAAATAGAAACAAATCCTCACCCCAGAATACTTGAAAAAGTCTACAAATTAGGAGGGTGCTTTAAATGTGTCAACTCTTCTGAAATAAAAATGCTGTCAAAAATATTTAATGACATAACTCCCGACAAATTCTTGTTTGCTCCTGGTTCTACTAATCCAAAAGAATACGAATATGCATTTAACAAGGGCATACCGGTCATCCTGGATAGCACTTATCCCCTAAAATCGTGGCCTCAAATCTTTCGAAAAAGGGAGGTTTTACTCTTCATCAGGCCGGAGAAGCTGTTTAAGGATGAAAAAACAACTTCCGGGAGAGAGCCTGCAGCTTTGCCAGGCATCCCCCCATCAGGAATCAAACAAACTGCAAGGCTTTTAAAGGACCTTGGCATAATGGTGAAGGGGCTTCATATTGAAACAGCACACATGTATAACGCTGGATATCTCGATTTGATGGAAGCAGTTTCATTGCTTGAACAGTCAATGACTTTTTCCCCTGATATCTCTTTCCTGAGCCTGGGTAGCGCCATTGGGTTTTCTGACCAGGAAATATCAGGATTTCAAGCTCTTCCGAATTTTTGCCAACAAACTGAAGATATAAAAAATGCATACCCTCAATGCAAGCTGTTGGTGGAACCGGACGCTTTTATTTTTTCAAATGCAGGGGTAATTTTGACCGAAGTAAAGGAAGTGTCTGAAGTGCTCTCAACTGACGAAAACAACCATGTGTTAACTGATATGGATATAGAATCATTTTTCACGCAATCAACTTATGATGCGACCCATGATATTATAAACCTTTCCGGAATAAACAGAGCTGCCTGCCTGATCTATAACCCTGCTGAAGCAGGAGGGAAAAAACACTGCCATATTTGTTACAAGACAGAATCCGCCCCCCCAAAAAAGGGAGATCTCTTGCTTGTTACCAATATGGGAATAAAACAATTCAATTTAAATAAAGCGGTTAATGAATATTATCTGAATGCAAGAAAAATATGCCCGGTTAAATTTTAATCTTAAAGTTATTCCACCTTGCGGAATCTTGAATATACAGAAAAAAATACAGCTACGAAAATGCAAAGAAGAACCCCTCCTATACTTAAAGAAGAGGCTGTACCTATGTATTCCGCAAAAGCGCCAAAAGGTACTGCGCTCAGGGGCATAATACCAAAGGTCATCATGGCCATACTTACCATCCGCCCACGCATCTCATTCGAAGAATAGGTCTGGATAAGAGTCATATTTAGAGACATGAATACAGCACTTATAAGTCCCACCAGAAAAACAGAAGGAAGGGCGGTTGAATATTCCTGGCACTGGGAAAAAACGAGCAGAGACAGACCCCAGATAAATCCGTTCGCGACTAAAATATCACCTCTTTTTTTCATCTGGCGAATTGAGGCCAGGATAACTGTGCCAGCCACCGAACCCGCGCCCATAGACATCATTAGCCATCCCAACCCATCCGACTGTGCATTAAGAGCCTCCCTGGCCCACGCCGGCAGCAATGCAATATAGGGAAAACCAAAAAGGGCAGGAACCAAAGCCATGATAAGCAGCCCAAGTATAGTAGGGTCTCTCCTGGCATACCTGAACCCCTCAGCAATTTCGCCCGTCATGCTTTTGCCCGGTTTTCCTGTAGCCTCCCTACCGGTCTGAATCATGGCCGTACACATAACAGAGATGGCTTGTATCCCGGCGATCAGGAAAAAAACTCCGGATGTATCAAGGTATATTATAAGTACCCCGGCAACGGCCGGACCTATAATCCTGGACATATTCATCCCTGCACTATTTAAAGATATAGCATTCATCAAAACATTACCGGGTACGATATCCGATGTGATAGCCTGTCTACTCGGCATATTAAAGGCAGCCATTGTACCGTTCGCAAAACCGATAATTATTAAATGCCAGAAACGGATGACCCCGGTAAAATCCAAAAGGGCAAGTAAAAAGGTCAACAGGGTATTACCTGCCTGGCTGATTATTATCATACGCCTGCGTGCCACCCGATCTGCCAGAACACCGCCCAGAAGGGAGGCAAAGGTCAGGGGAAGTGCAAAAGACATCATGACAATGGAAAGGGCAAAGGGGGAATCACCTGTAAGTATGAGGACAAGCCAGCCCCTGGTGATCTGCAGCATAGTGACGGCAGTGAATGAGATAAAAGTTCCCAGCCAAAGCCAGCGGAAATCTTTATAACGAAAAGACTGAATCGCCTGGAATCGATCGCGGAGATGTACTATTTCTTTATCAGGGTCTGGGAGTTGGCCGAGGACTGGATCATGATTAGCCATAGTTATATTATCTTTTTAAAATTGATGCTTAAAATTCACGTCGAACCTTATAAAACCGAAGCTTAGACAGTCATAATCCTGAACGAATCAGTGCCGCCCGGCTCTCCGGCAGGCGAACCCTGTGTTAATATCAGTCTCTCGCCACTATTTGCCAATGAATGCTTCTTTATAAAATTTATTACCGTATCATGCCAGCTGTAAAATCCTTCGGTTACCAAAAAGGGATAAACACCATGTGACAGACACAGGAAACGTTGCGCCGGCTCATGATAGCCGAATGCAAGAATCCAGCAAGCAGGCCTGAACCTGGCTACGCGCCTGGGGGTACCTCCTGTCTCAGTAGGGGTAACTATAAAACTGGTCTTTAAAAGGCGACAGGCTTCTATCACGTTTAAGGATACCACATCATCCACACCTATATTCTTTTTCCCGGGGCCCTGTTTAAACCAATCCTCCAGGTCCGAGGACAAACTTATTTTCCTGCGCTGTTTCTCAACGGCCTTGGCTATTCTGGCCATCATCTTTACAGCCTCCAGTGGATATTTTCCCATGGCTGTCTCCCCTGACAGCATCACTGCATCCGTACCGTCCAGAATGGCGTTTGCCACATCTGTGACTTCCGCTCTTGTCGGACGGATATTCTCTATCATGGATTCCAGCATATGGGTAGCTGTAATAACCGGACGGCCGAGAAGGTTCGCCTTGCGGATAAGCCTCTTCTGAACAAGAGGCACTTCCTCAATGGGAATCTGAACTCCGAGATCTCCACGGGCGATCATAATAGCATCGGTTACATCAAGTATCTCATCAATATTCCTTAATGCTTCAGCACGTTCTATTTTGGCGACCGTGTAAATAGATCTGCCCTTTTTTAAGGCAACCTCCTTAACTCTAATAATATCTTCAGCCTTTTCAACAAAGGAGACACTATATGTATCGACTCCCTGTTTCATGCCGAAATCAACAATTTCCAGATCCTTATCCGTCACTGCATCTACTGTCAGCTTTGCCCTGGGGATATTGACGCCTTTATGGGATAAAAGGGGCCCACCAACTATTACCTTGCATATCACATCTTCATCCAATACACGCTGTACCCTTAGCTGAAGAAAACCATCGTTGAGATATATGATACTTCCCCGGGAAACACTTGAAGGAAGTCTTTTGTAATCAACCGGTATAAGAAGGCCTGACCCACTCATATTCCTTGTAGTAAGGGTAACTATCTCCTCCTTATTAAGGAAAATAGGCTCGTTTTCCAGACTGCCGACTCTTATTTTGGGACCTGGAAGATCAATCAACGTAGTAACCATACGCCCTGTTTTCTGAGTAGCCGAGCGTATGTTTTTTATATTTTTTTCATGATCGTCGAGCGTACCATGTGCCATGTTGAGTCTAGCCGCATTCATGCCGGCTTTTATCATTTTCTTGAGCACCTGCTCCGAGCTGGAGGGAGGCCCGATTGTACAAACGATTTTTGTCTTTTGGCTGGTTAAACGCAATTTAAAACCCCTTATCGCTTTTAAGAAAAATCATTCAAGCGACCTAAAAAAGTTTGTGAAAAAATGTTTTTCTTATGTAATTATAGAGAAAAATTACCCAGACAAGCAAGGTCTTCAGGATAAAAAAATGAAACCTGGTTATACTGAGAACTAGCTTGAAAAGGAGGTGATGACATGTGGGTCTTTTAAAAAAAATTTTAGGCATATGTGAGACTAGTACCCCTGTAAATGAAGACTGCTGGAAATACTCAAACGCGAATGTGGAAATAGCACTGGATATGGCACCAGAGCTCTCGGAACCTGGCAGCGCCGTCCGGCTGGAAAAAAAGGGGCTGCCTGAACGAATACTTCTTTTCAAAGATCATGACGGGTCCTTCCGCGCCTTTAAGAACAGATGTACACATATGGGCAGAAGGATCGACCCGGTCCGGGGTTCATCAAACCTTAAGTGCTGCAGCCTGTCAGGGTCCCTTTACGACAGCGAAGGCAATAATCTTTCCGGTCCTGCAAAAAAGCCCCTTAATCCATATTCGGTTAGACAGGAAGATAACAGACTCACGGTTTCTTTAAAGTAAAAGATTTATAAAATAAAATTCTGGAAGATATAAGGCTGACTCAGACCTTGTAATATTGCCTCATTTATCAGGGATAACCCCAGTTATGGAGGGAAGTACAGACATGGGTATGAAAAAGGGAGTTGACCGCCTTTCAATCGTAATAGCCGCTCTGGTCATGATAGTCCTGACTTCCATTATAGTCGTGATTGGTCTGACTCAGGGTTTTGCGTCTTATGGAAAAATGGTTGTAGCTATCGTCGGCGCCGCGGTTGTAAGCGTTTTGGGTACACTTTTCGGTATCCGCGGTATTGCCTACCTGGCCATTTGGGTCATAGACGGGTTTAAGGAGGAAGAAAAAAAAAGTAATAGTACTCATTGAATAGATGCTTTTTCCTTAAGTCGTTGACAGAAATGTTTTTGCGCTGGCTGATTAACGGGGAGTAAACAGCATGCACGCACAAGTTAATCATGATGAAATCCTTTACCAGGGAAGGGTATTCAAACTTTTAAGAGAAAATGTCACATTGGAAAACGGAGTCACTGTCGACCTGGATATCATTCGGCATCCTGGAGCTGCAGCTGCTGTGCCGGTCTTCAAAGGTAACAGGCTAATACTGGTTAGACAGTACCGTCACGCAACAGGGAAATTCATCTGGGAAATTCCCGCTGGCACTCTTGAATTAGGGGAGTCACCGCTTGAATGTGCTGTCAGAGAGCTGGCTGAGGAAACTGGATACCAGGCTGATAAATGGGAAAACATAGGGTTAATTACTCCATTGCCGGGTTATTCAGATGAAAGGATACATATTTTTCTTGCTCAGGACCTGGTGCCCGCCCTACAAAATCTTGATAAAGATGAAATACTTGATGTCCACGAAATCGGGTTGAAAGAGGCAGTAGAAATGGTTCATAAAGGGGATATAATCGACGCTAAGACAATTGCGGGTCTGTTTATGGCATTAGGCAGGCTGGATGTAATTGTATAAGTGAAAACCAAGATAAGATTAGAGGCTCTTTATGTCCAAATCGCTTCAGAAACTTCTTGAAAACGGCCCGATAAAAGCATCTGCGCCATGTCGCGTAGACTCAGGAGGGACATGGGATATAAAGGCACTGGCCCTGCCCTTTGAAAGGATAGGGCCAACAACGGTTAATTTTGCCCTGAACCTGCGGACAACCGTAATATTATCACCTTTCGAAAAAGATAATGTAAAAATCTCTTCACAAGGATTTCCCAGAAGTGAGATTCTACATAAAAATCGAATGTCTTATAAATCCCCTTTCGGCCTTTTTTTCGGCGCGGTTTCCTTCTTCGGGTACCACAGCCTAAGCATCAGAATCGAGTCTCAATCACCTGTAAAATCGGCCCTGGGGGGTTCCAGCACGGCCCTAATACCTCTTATCAAAGCTCTCTCGAAAGCCTCTGTGCTTCTAGGTGAAAAAGGTCTTTCAGCCAGAGAGATCCTTCTTCTCGGTTACCACCTGGAAGACGGTATAAGTGGCGGAAACTGCGGCCTTCAGGACCAGGCATCTGCCGTATACGGTGGCGTGAATCAATGGAAATGGAGGTACAGCGATCCATCAGTCCCCTTTAAAAAAATTTCTCTCCTCGACAGGCAGGGGCAGAAAGAACTTTCCCAAAACCTGCTTGTTGCTTACAGCGGCAGATCACATGTCTCCGCCCATACCAATCGAAAATGGATCAAAGATTTTCTTTCAGGTGAGACACAATCGGAGTGGATAAAAGTCAATAAAATTGTAGGCCTTTTCGCACAGGCTGTCCGGGAGAAGGCCCATGATCAGGCGGCCCGTCTCTTGAGAGAAGAAATGGCTATTCGCAGACAAATAACTCCTGAAGCGCTTATACCGATAACAGCGAACCTTATAGATGAAGCTGAAAGTATGGGGTGCGGGGCGAGATTTACAGGAGCAGGAGCCGGAGGCTGTATCTGGGCATTAGGCAATAAGGAAAAAATAATTGAATTAAAAAAGAAATGGAAAAAAATCTTAGAGCCTGTAAAGGAAGCCAGGGTTATGGATTGTCTGCTGGATCCGAAAGGTGTCCAATGAATAATAAGGCTTTCTTCGAACCTGGCAGCTTAATTTTTGGCATACGAATAAACAGGGCCTAGATCACCCCCTTCAAAAATCGGCTTGAATTCTCCTAAAAGAGAATTAGTCGCAGTTTCTACCATAATTATATCAACTTCAGAAACAAGACTCATATCCAGGGTCTCAACGGTCCGCCTCAATTCTTCGAAGTGAGAAATAAATTCTTCGTTTTCATAATCGCCACTAATGCTTCTGTGGACATCTATGATCGCTCCTATGCAGCTCTCCACCCTGAGACGATTTTTGTCATCTTTATTCATATTCCAAACAATCAAACCTTACCAATTTCTGTGAGCACATCCCTAAACACTTTATAGAACCTTTCATTCTCAGAAACAGCTTTCTTTAACACAGCCGGAAGCTTATCCAGGTCCTTCCGGTTTACAACCACATTCGCGCTCATCGAGTAAGCCATCATGTTATCCATTGTCTTAAGATTATCTCCGATTAGGACCAGAAAAATCTTCCTGCGAACGGCCATGGAAAGAGGATTAAGATAATGAAGAATAGGGCTCTGCTCAAATTCAATACCTTCAAATCCATCAGAGAGGATGATGAGGTCAAATTGATGAAAACGCATTTTACTGATTGCTTCCCTGTTGGTCTTCGGAGAAACATATTTGTATCCCAATTCTTCTACCGCTTTTTCAACCTTTTCAGCCTCAGCACGATCATCGAGAATCAAAAGTGCGATCTTTACGCCCTCCTCGAAAAACTCCAGAGCGCTGTCTTCTCCATAGTCATAACCGGCATCGGCAGCAGTCTGCTCAGGCTCAGGTCTTTGCTCCACCTCTTGGGTTTGATTATACTGTTCAGGGTAACGTGTATCAATTGTCATTTTGTTTTTGCACTTGGGGCAGGGAATAACTACCCTCTGGCCTTTGGGAATTTTTTCATCCGGGATATTGAATTTGGCCTGGCAATTCTCGCATTGGATTTCCATAAGTCTGACCCCTCAACAAGTATTATTATCTCATCTCTTGTTTTCATTTTTTCCATAATCTGAATCAAGGGTGAGATCTTCGATAGTAGTGGTTTTTTCACCCCTCTTGGCCTTTATAGTATCCATTGCCCTGCCGATCACTGACTTCCTGGACGCATAACTCATTGCAGTCTGTTCGCTTATCAAATCTTTTGAAAATAAATCGGCAATACACTGATCAAAGGTCATCATCCCAAAAGGACGACTAGCCTCCATAATCTCATAAAAGGTCTTCCCCTCTGATTCCCCCTGCACAATCGCATCCTTAACCCTGAGATTTGAGCCCATGATCTCAAATGCGGCAACTCGGCCTCCTCCTTCCTTGGGCAGCAGTCGCTGGCAGGCGATCCATCTGACGGTATCAGCAAGCCTGATCCTTATTTGCTTCTCTTCATCCTGTTCGAACATTCCCACGATCCTGTTTATTGTCTGGCCTGCATCCACTGTATGAAGGGTGCTCAGCACTAAATGGCCGGTCTCAGCCGCTGATAAACCTATTTCTACTGTTTCCCTGTCTCTCATTTCACCGACAAGTATAACTTTAGGGGCCTGCCTGAGAGCCGCGCGTAGACCCGAGGAAAATGCGTCAAAATCCATGCCCAGTTCACGCTGGTTAAATGTGGCTTTTTTCTGTGAGTGCACATACTCCACAGGGTCCTCGAGCGTCACCACGTGAACAGAAGATTTTTCGTTTATCTCATTCAATACAGCAGCCAGGGATGTAGATTTACCGCTCCCGGTGGCCCCTGTAACCAGGATTATACCGTTTCTCTCCTCGGGCATCTTCAGGAAGGCCTCAGGTAGCTGTAATTCAGCGACAGTGGGTATCCTGGTGGCAAGTTGCCTCATTACTGTGGAGTAACAACCTTTTTGGGAAAAAATATTAACCCTGAAACGCGCCTTTCCGGCCAGCTGGTACGATGAATCGCAGGAACCCTCGGTAAGCAGGGTTTTTGTCAGACGTCTATCGCCGTTGATGAGGTTCAGAGCCCAGATCTCCGCCTGAAAGGGTGTCAGGCGATTGATAGGGGGATTAAGATGAACCGGCATCAACTGGCCGGAGGATTCAACCTGGAACGGCTTATCCACAGTAATATTGAGGTCCGACACATTGTCATAAGCCTCCAGCATACTCGTCAAAATGTGATCTACCTGCTGTTTCCTCATATTTTAATCTCCATAAATAATGATAAAAAATAAGGTCCGATCACTTTTAATTATACCTCTGTAAAGTCGGCAGGAGGATTCTTCAAATATGGCAGAAACCTGTTCTTGTCATTTGCCTTGCCGTAAGCATCCTCAGCGGCAATGATCTTTTTTTCCAAAAGAACCATAATGGCATCGTCCAGGCTCTGCATCCCATATTTTTTTCCGGTCTGCAGCATCGAGGGTATTTGAAATGTCTTTCCCTCGCGGATAAGGTTCCTGACCGCCGGATTGGCAATCATGATTTCCAGAGCAGCCACGCGGCCCTTTCTGTCCCTGCGCCTGAAAAGGGTCTGGGCGACCACAGCCCTCAAACCATCGGCCAGGGTGTTTCTTATTTGCTCCTGCTGATTGACCGGGAAAACCTCAATGACCCTGTCGACTGTCTTTGACGCACTGGTGGTGTGTAAGGTCCCAAAGACGAGATGGCCGGTTGCAGATGCCTCGATAGCAAGGGATATAGTTTCCAGATCCCGCATTTCGCCAACTAGAATAATATCCGGGTCCTCTCTTAATGCTCCTCTTAAAGCAGCTGTAAATGAACGCGTATGGAGCCCCACCTCTCGATGATTTACAACCGCCTTTTCACTTTTATGAACGAATTCTATAGGATCTTCAATAGTTAGAATATGCTCCCTCCGGGTCCTGTTAGCCTCGTCTATAATGGCAGCGAGGGTGGTTGATTTACCACTTCCTGTAGGTCCAGTAACGAGTACCAGCCCCCTTGGCAAGGTTGCGAGTCTTCTTACCACCGGAGGTAAACCGAGCTGTTCGCAGGTCAATATGCTTGACGGGATTTCTCTAAAAACAGCACCTATACCGTATTTCTGCTGGAAAAAGTTGGCCCTGTACCTGGCCAGCCCTGGAATTTCATATGCAAAATCCACATCTCCGGTTTCTTCAAAATCTTTTACTTTGTTCTCAGGCGCTATTTCGTAAAGCATCGTCTTGAGGGTATCGTTCTCAAGAGTCTTATATTTAACCCTTTCCAGTTCACCCTGAATTCTCAGTACAGGCTGCTGACCTGAAATTAAATGAAGGTCCGAGGCCCCCTGGTCATTCATAAGTTTAAAAAAAGCATCAATCTGTGCCATATATCCCTCCTGAATTGTCAAAAGACAGGGGAAAAATCCACACCAGCTAAATGACTCAAAGATTTGTTTCGTAACTCCAGTTAACGAATAATATTATACACAGGAGCCTACCTTGTTCAACTATAAAATGATGGCCACCTTTCTGTTATTAGGTACTATCAGGTTCTCTTTAAAAGAAAATTGACACTGTCAACAAAATCCCTGAGAAGGGATTTTATTTGACAACCGATACTGCTTTTTATAGTATTTTCAACCATAGAGCCCGGGAGGTAAGGTAAGCCTTTTTATGGGACGCCTAACCAGAGGCTGTTCTTTTAAATTTATCTAAGAGATTATTTCTGCAGGTGACACCGCCTGGATCGTGTAAGATAACAGACCGGGACGGGAACAGAATTCGGAAGGTCCTTTGAGACGGAAAAAGAATAGTGGCTAACCGTCTTCCCATAGAAAAACGTGCTGTATTTGAGGCCCTTTGGTTCCACCGAAGGGCCTTTTTTTTGCAAAAGCACGACAGCTGAAAAACAAGGAGGATCATATGGACTCGAGAAAAATTACTATTGCTGATTTACAGAAGAAAAAAGAATCCGGACAAAAAATCACCATGATGACTGCCTACGATTATCCCACCGCCAGCCTGGTGGACCAGGCGGGAATAGATACCATACTGGTGGGAGACTCCCTGGGTATGGTTATGCTTGGTTATGAATCCACAGTTCCCGTCACAATGGATGAAATGATTCATCATTGTAAGGCCGTTAGGCGTGGTACCAAATGCAGTCTGGTAATCGGAGATATGCCCTTCATGTCTTACCAGGTCAGTATTGAGAAGGCTATTGAAAACGCCGGACGATTTATTAAAGAGGCCGGATGCGAATGTGTGAAGCTTGAAGGAGGTACTGAGATGGCACACGTTGTTAAGGCCATTGTAGATGCCGGTATTCCTGTCTGTGCACATATAGGCCTCACTCCGCAGACCGCAACCAAACTGAGCGGTTTCAAGGTGCAGGGCAAGGACGCAGAAAGCGCCACCGAATTAATAAATTCGGCCAAGGCCCTGGAGCAGGCAGGGGCATTTATGATAGTCATGGAGTGTATTCCAGATCTGCTGGCAGCTAAAATCACCAGAGAAGTCAACATTCCGACTATAGGAATTGGAGCAGGTAAGGACTGTGACGGACAGGTACTGGTATATCACGACCTGGTGGGCCTTTTCGAGAGATTCACCCCCAAATTCGTTAAGCAGTATATCAACCTCTCCCCTAAAATAAGAGAGGCCCTTATCCAGTTCAGGGAAGAAGTAGAAAAAGGTGATTTCCCCGGTCCAGAGCATGTTTTTGCCATGAAAGAGGAAGAGGCTAAAAAAATACAGGCCTAATATCTACAGGAGAAGACTTATGAAATTTTTGATTGCAGGGCCTGGAGCTATGGGATGTCTTTTCGCTGCAAGATTAAAAAAGGCAGGACACGAGGTGACTCTCCTAGATTACAGGCCGGAAAGGGCCGGTAAGATAAATGAGCAGGGAATCAGGGTAGAGGGTGTTACAGGAGAATACAATATCCATGTCCGTGTGACAACAGAAGATATCATGGAATATCCTGACCTTGTGCTGGTATGCGTCAAGGCTCATCAAACCCAAAAAGCAGCCGAAAAAATTAAAGCACTTCTCGGGCAGGAAATCCGTGTTCTTACCCTACAGAATGGAGTAGGCAACGTTGAAATCCTCTCAGAGATTTTCGGCACTGAAAAAGTGCTCGGTGGAACTACTGCTGAAGGAGCTACACTGCTGGGTCCCGGACATATAAGACATGCCGGCCAGGGGGATACTATTATTGGCCCGGAAGGTGAGCCTAATGGCCCTGTAGCGAGAATAGTATCCGCATTTACTTCGGCCGGGTTTAATTCACGCTCAGTCAAAAACGTGAACGACCTTATCTGGGGCAAGCTTATTATAAACGTGGGCATAAATGCCTTAACAGCAATTACCCGCCTGAAAAACGGCAGGCTGGCAGAGATAAATGGAACAAAGGCTGTAATGGAGAAGGCTGTTCAGGAGGCAGTAGCAGTAGCCAATGCCAAAAATATCGACCTGCCCTACCCCGACCCACAGGAACGCGTCCGTGAAGTATGC
Organism: uncultured Desulfobacteraceae bacterium; assembly: GCA_964627015.1. Lineage (GTDB taxonomy): Bacteria > Desulfobacterota > DSM-4660 > Desulfatiglandales > Desulfatiglandaceae > CAZVGY01. The sequence goes on along the minus strand of CAZVGY010000097.1, from coordinate 562 downwards.
CGGGCAACTGCCGGAAATATTGCCTCCATGCTTCAGGATGTTTTACAAAAAAGGATAACCGAGGTAGGTTTTATCAATGGTGCCATCGTGAGGGAAGGGGAAGCCCTGGGAATTCACACCCCTGTAAACTACACCCTAACCTGCCTGGTAGAAACTTTACAGGAAACCTACCAGGAAAGTTTATATAGTTGAAACAAAACTTATCCAAACGCCCAGCAACCATGACATTAAAATGTGCAGTTCTGTCAAACTGGATGCTGGGCTTCCTTTTGCGTTTCCAAGTTTTTCATCTGGACCTGCCCCTCGGGCAGTCGATATCTGAATATTTATAATTATTATTTTCCGTGAAAAGACATTCGGTTATTCGGCCATGGGTGGAGTAAATACAGGAAGTTGAAATTATAATGAAAATCAAATACACTTTGTTTCAAAATTCCAGGGAATAGCGGTAAAATTCCCAAAAGGAATAAAGATGAGCATTAAGCAATAACGATTTGTGTACTTTACATTTAAGGATCATCTCCAATTTAGTTGAAAGAAATAAGGGGGAAATGCTGTGAAT
>CAZVGY010000096.1:0-14025 GCA_964627015.1 uncultured Desulfobacteraceae bacterium | reverse complement strand
AACTGAAGGAGTGGAAGATAAAATATCTGTACGGGATATATCACAGATATTCTAAGACTATGAAAAACCTTTCAAAGTTTCGTCTATTATTCTTGATGCTGACAGTCCGGCTGCCGGAAGGCAAGGTATTACCGTAGTTATCTTCCGTGGGAGTAAAGGCCTTAGAGGAACCACCGTCTCTTTGAGTGACGATTCAACCGCTTGAAAGAAATAAGCGTAATTTTAAAAAACGAGGAGTGATTATTATGAGTGAAAATTTTGTAAGTATGAGAAATCTGAAATTTCTGCTTTATGAGGTCTTTGACATAGAGAGCCTGACAAAATTCCCATACTATGAAGAGCATGGCAAAGAAATATTTGACATGGTTCTTGATACAGCTATCAAGATGGGTAAAGATATGATGAGACCAGCTCTCCAGGAAATGGACCAAAATCCACCTGAATTGGTAGATGGGCGGGTAAAGGTCCATCCACTGATAAAGTCTCTTATGAAGGAGTATGGAGAAGGAGGTTGGATTTCGGCTGAGCTCCCATTTGAGGCTGGCGGCCAGCAGCTTCCAATAATGTTGACAAGGGCCTGTGAATTTATCTTTGCTGCCGCCAATTACTCCACCTCCACTTATTCAGGCCTCACTACAGGCGCTGCTGATCTTATTGAAACCTTCGGTTCAGAAGAAATGAAGGAGATATATCTGCCTAAGATGTTTAGCGGAGAGTGGCAGGGGACTATGGCCTTGACAGAACCACAGGCGGGCAGTTCCCTTTCTGATGTTATGACCCTGGCCATTCCAACAGACGAGGGTTATTATAATATACAGGGTCAAAAGCTTTTTATATCCGCTGGAGACCATGACGGCGTAGATAACGTAATCCATCTACTTCTTGCCAAAATTAAAGGGGCTCCTCCGGGAGTTAAGGGGATTTCACTGTTTGTCGTTCCCAGGGAAAGGCTAGACGAAAATGGGAACCTTACCTTCAATGATTTCAATACTACTGCCATATATCACAAGCTTGGCTATCGCGGTACCCCTATTGTCCAGCTCAGCTTAGGCGATAACAAAGATTGTAGAGGTTATCTTGTCGGAGAGCCCAATAAGGGTCTGGCGTATATGTTTCAGATGATGAACGGAGCCAGAATAGGTGTGGGATTAGGAGCTACAGCCATTGCCACCGCTGCCTATTATGCAGCTCTGGAATATTCAAAAGAACGGCCTCAAGGCAGAAAGATATCGGCGAAAGATCCCAGCCAACCTCAGATTCCTATCATAGAGCATGCCGATGTAAAGAGGATGTTGCTTTTTCAGCGCTCAGTAGTAGAGGGATCTCTCTCATTACTCATGCAATGTTGTCGCTATTCTGACTATGAAAAAATATCTACAAGTGATGAAGAAAAAGAGAAATATGCCCTTCTGCTGGATTTATTAACACCTGTAGCGAAGACATATCCTTCAGAGATGGGCATCCTCTCAGTAAGCCAGGGGCTGCAATGCCTGGGAGGTTACGGCTACTGCGATGAATTTCCACTTGAGCAGTATTACCGTGATGTGCGCATACATCCTATACACGAAGGGACTACCGGCATCCAGGGTATGGACCTCCTCGGGCGAAAAGTAATAATGAAAAAGGGAAAAGCTTACCAGCTGTATCTCGAAGAAGTTCAGAAAACCCTTGAAGATTCCAGGGCTTTTTCAGAGTTAGAGCCTCAAGCAAAGGAGCTGGAAGATGCTCTTCAGAAGCTCCAAGCTACAACCAGCCATCTCCTGGGCATTGCCGGTAAAGGTGACATGGAACTTTTTCTAGCGGATGCAACTATTTACCTTGAATTCTTTGGAATTATCAGTATAGCCTGGCAATGGCTCGTTCAGGCCATTCGAGCAACAAACGCCTTGCAAGGCAGCCCGTCAGACGCAGAAAATAATTTCTATAATGGGAAACTTTATACCTTCAGGTACTTTTTTGACTACGAACTTCCAAAAATTGAAGGCTTGATTAAATTGCTCACAAAAAGCAGTGGTGTAACAGTGGAAATGAAAGAAAATTACTTTTCAGACTGATTAACACAAAGATCCCTGTCCTGGATCGGGACAGGGATTTACTTGTCGTAATAGAACCCTTCAGGGTTTGGAGGCTTTTATGCGGGACTATGATGCAGTAGTAATAGGCGCAGGAAATGGTGGTCTAACGGCATCTGCAACACTTGCTAAGAATGGCCTGAGTGTCTTAATGCTGGAGCGACATAATATACCGGGCGGGTGCGCGACCAGTTTTTGTCGGGGTCGTTTTGAATTTGAAGTGGCGTTGCACCAGTTAAGCGGAATGGGAACACCAGAGAATCCTGGAACTCTTCGAAGTCTTATGAATAAACTCGGCGTTATGGATGATCTGGAATTTGTCGAGATATCAGAACTCTTCAGGACTGTGATCCCTGGCAGACTCGATGTGACCCTACCTACCGAAAGGGCTATGGCCATCGAAGAGCTGCAAAAGCATTTTCCGCAGGAAAAAGAATCCATTCAAAAATTCTTTGACCTTATGTATCAATTCGCCTTTGAGATGTATACCTATTTCAAAAATCCTGACACCTCGCGTGAAAAATTTCCAGTTCTTTACAGATATGCCTTTAGAACCACTAAAGAAGTACTGGATGAATACTTTTCAGATCCTCTGCTCAAGTCAATCCCTGCGGCTTACTGGGGTTATATCGGGCTGCCCCCTAACACACTACCCTTTGCCTATCTGGCAATGCTTTTTTTCACCTATTTGGAATTCAAGCCTTTTCATATAAAGGGTGGCTCGCAGGCACTTTCAAACGCGATTGTTAACAAGTACCTCTCCTACGGTGGTAATGTACGTTTTAACTGCGGGGTTAAAGAAATAATAGTAAAAAACCGAGAAGTAAAAGGGGTTGTTACGGAAGACGGAGATGAAATCAGAACTAAACACATCGTTTCCAATGCATCAAAAATCTCCACATATGTCGAACTCATTGATCCTGAGCAGGTTCCAAGTGAAGTCTTCAATGAAATGAAAGGCAGGACCTTAAGTCCTTCCGCATTCTGTATATACATGGGCATGGATTGCGATCCGGATTACCTGGGGATTACAACATCCGAAAATTTCATTTCAACCAGCACGGATATTTCAAGCACTACTTCAAATCAAATGCGGAAAATAGACGATTTCTCGGAGCAACTGGGGCTGACCTGCTATGACGTAAGCGACCCTGATTTTTCTCAAAAGGGTACCTGCCAAATCGTCCTCGTAGCCTTGAAATACGCCGAGCCCTGGTTACAGGTTCCTCCGCTACAGTATTCGAAAGTCAAGTACAGATGTGCAGAGTCCATGATAAGCCAGGCAGAGATCCTCTACCCAAATCTGAGAAAGCATATCGAAGAGATCGAAATAGCCACGCCTCTCACTTACATGCGCTATCTGGGCATACCCAGTGGAGCGATTTACGGATTTGAACAATACATGAAAGACTCACTTTTTTTTGAGCCGCCACGTCTGTCTCCCATCAAGGGACTATATTTTGCCGGTGGATGGGCCGGTGATTGTGGGTTTGAGCCAACCCTGAAATCCGGAGCGTCAGCAGCTGGCGCCATAATCCGACAGCTTAATAAATAATGGGAGGTACCATGGAAAAAGAATTGATACACGGATTTGACGGTTACGACCAAGTCATAAAAGATATCGAAGTGTGCAAAAAATATGGGATCGATTACACACTTTCTAAAGGTTCAGCGCAGCAGGCCGTCAACCGCCTGCATCCGTCCCGACTCAGACTCCGTATCATCGAAATTATAGAAGAAACCCTCTCAACTAAAACTCTGAGACTGGTTTCCGAGGATGCTTATCTGCCCCCATTTCAGGCTGGTCAGTACATCGCCCTTTTTCTGGAAATCGGGCCCATAAAAACCACCCGGCCTTACAGTATCTCCTCACCCCCTAACCAGACAGGCTATTATGAACTTACTGTTCGAAGGGTCGAAAATGGACTGGTATCCAATTATTTGCTTGATAACGTGAAAAAAGGGCAAATCCTGGAAAGCACGGGGCCATCTGGCAATTTCTACTATAACCCTATCTTCCATGACAACACAATGGTATGCATCGCTGGAGGGAGCGGTATTACACCCTTTATGAGCATAATAAGCGAGGTGGCTGAATGCGGGCTTGATCGGGATATATCTCTTTTTTATGGAAATCAGAATCTGAAAGATGCCCCCTTCCATGAGTGGCTGCAGGACTTATCCGGCAGGCATGAAAACATTCACTATTACCCGGTCATTGAGAATCCGCCGCACGATTATAAAGGAAGAACAGGGTTTATCACGGGCGAAATCATAAAAGATACGCTGGGTGATTTGTCCGATAAGACCTTTTATGTATGCGGGCCCCAAGCCATGTATGATTTCTGCATTCCTGAAATCGAAAAACTCGGCATTCCCAAAAAAAAAATAAGAAAAGAAATGTATGGAGTGCCTGCCAATATATTTGATTACCCCGGTTGGCCTCGAGATATTAAGGAAAATACTGTCTTTAAGATAAAAATGGAAGGGAAAGAGCCGATAGAAGCCAAGGCAGGAGAACCATTACTGGTAACTCTGGAAAGAGAGGGGATCACTGTTCCCTCGCTTTGCCGTTCGGGTGAATGCAGCATGTGCAGGGTAAAAGTTTTATCTGGAAAGGTTTTCCAGCCTTCGGGCGTTCTTCTTCGAAAATCAGACAGGCAATTTGGATACATCCACTCCTGTGCTTCCTATCCGCTGGAAGACCTGGAGGTCATGATTTAACACGGACGACAAAAATTTCTCTAATTAATGCCGATTCGGATCAAAAGCACCGGCCCCAACACGAGCGCAAAGGGAACCAAATCTCTATTCGCTGTGGAAAGACACTAATAACACACAAGCAGACCTTTTATTAACCAGATTTAGGGGAACATCATGACACTGAACCCTGTGTATAAGTTCATTGAAACAAATGGCGTAAAACTTCATTGTGCAATTCAGGGAAAAGGCCCCACCATAATATTCTTGCACGGATTTCCAGAATTCTGGTACTGCTGGAAAAACCAGATACTTGAATTCTCAAAAAAATACAGGGTGGTTTCACCCGATATGAGAGGATATAATGTATCTGATAAGCCCAAGGGCGTTGAGCAATACCACCTGGATATCCTGATCAATGATATTTTGGGGCTTATAAAAGCTCTCGGCGATGAGCGCGTTGTGCTAGCTGGTCATGACTGGGGGGGAATAATAGCATGGGCATTTGCCATGACACACCCTGAGGTCCTGAACAAGCTGGTGATCCTAAATGCACCCCACCCGGCCGCCTTTTCCCGTGAACTAAAATCTAATCCGGAACAAAAGATGGCCAGCCAGTATATTCTTATGTTTACTTCTCCCCGCGGAGAAGAAATTCTAAGCCGACGAAACTACGAATACCTCAAGGGAATAGTCTTTGACGGGTGTGCTGATCCTGCGGTTTTTGACTCACAAGACAGAGCCGCTTACCTTGAGGCTTGGGCGCAACCGGGGTCTATCACCGGAGGTCTCAACTATTACCGCGCCAATATGAAAGACGGGAAGGTTTTCACGGGCATCCCTGAGGACCGTGTTAAAATAGTAATACAGGTCCCCACATTGGTTGTTTGGGGAGAAAAGGATGCTGCATTAACATTGGGGCTGTTAAATGGGCTGGAAGAGTTTGTCCAAAATCTGACGATAATAAGGATCCCTGAAGCTACTCACTGGGTTCAGCATGATGCACCTGATCTTGTGAACCGTTATATATCGGATTTTATCGGCAAAAGCGCTTCTGCCAGAAACGCCTGAGCCTAAATATTTTAACTGGAATCAACAGGCTTGAAGGGAGTTAAATAAATGGAAGGATATGATCACCTTGTTAGAATGTATGAGCTACATCCCATTGGTGCACCGAAACGCCCGGAGTTCAACGAGATATTAAAGATTCTTTTTACACCTGATGAGGCCAGCATAACCCGTTACATGAACTTTACGTTAAAAAAGGATGAACAGATCTCTAATGAAGCTGGCATTGACTTAAACCAGGTCCGGTTTCATCTGGAAAATATGGCTAATAAGTTTATCATCTTCACAAAACAAAAAAAGGACGGAAGATATTACTGTCTATTACCTCTCTTGCCGGGTATTTATGAGTTTCCCTTCATGGACGGAGGCGGGACTCCTAGACATGAAAAGCTGGCCTCTCTCTGGTCGAAATACTATGATAACGGGTTGGGCGCTTCCTTCGGCGGTTCCACCCTACCCCTCGCAAGAGTGGTTTCAGTCGAAAGGCCTATTCCCATCAAGATAGATGTCCATCCGTACGAAAAAGTTTCGTGGATCATAAACGAAGCCAAATATCTTAGCGTGGGCAAATGTTCTTGCCGGGTCATTCATAAACAGTGTGACCACTCGCTTGAGACCTGTCTTATCTTCAATGATTGGGGAAAATTTCTCAGTGACAGAGGAATCTGCAGGGAGATAACAAAAGAAGAGGCTATGGACATCCTTGAGAAATGCGAAGAAGAGGGCCTTATCCATACTACCAATAATGCCAGACAAAACATACCTTATATCTGCAACTGCTGCACATGCTGTTGTTTGGTGCTGAAGGGTATCTCACGTCTGAAAAACCCAAATGCAGTGGCCAGATCTGGCTACATCCCAAAAGTTGACCCTGACCTGTGTACTGGTTGCGAAACTTGCGCAGACGAGAGATGCAAAGTAGGAGCAATATCAGTAATAGATGGAGTTGCACAGATCGATGAAACGAAGTGCATAGGATGCGGGCTGTGCTCTTCTGGATGTCCTGAACATGCTATCGAGATGACGCGCAGAAAGGATTACAGCGAACCTCCGCCATCCGGCATAGAGCAGTTGAGAATCATAGCGGAGGAAAAAGGTGTATTGGACACCCTTCCCGAACTCTATGTCCGGTGACTGCTCGCATAACCTGAAGTAAAAAAAGGGGCCTTGCTCGCCTTTCAGTTAAATAATTAGAGAGATTTAAGGAGGAAAATTAGATGGCTGGTGGATTTCGATTTGATTTGAAGCCGGAGGATGCGGCATGGCATCCGGATGAATCAGGAAATTTTTTCGAACTGTGGGATTGTTATTCCCTGTTTAAAGACGGCGGAGGGTGTTTCATAGATTTTTTTTACAGGCCCTGGTATCCGATCCTTGACTACTACCCTGAAGAAGCCGGAAAACCGCTTTGTCTCATAAATGTCGTTACACCCGAAGGTGAACGGTATGTCTCCAGAAAATCATATTCCGACTCAGAATTTAGGGCATCAAAGGAGTCTCTGGATGTCACTATAGGGGAAAACAGATTGAAGGGAAAATTCGATTCAAATGGAGAATATAAGGAACTTTATGTGAAAATGTCAGGCGAAAATGTCGCTGCGGAACTCACCTACAATGTAAAGATAGGTGCGATGAAAATGACCGAAAGAGATGACAACCTGACGTACTTCAATCCAGTCGACAAAAAATATTTCGGGTGGTTTATAATAGGCTCAAAATCAGAAGTTGAGGGAACTATCACTATCAATGGAAAGACAAGACAGGTAAAGGGAGTGGGTTTCAACAATTACAATAGAGGAAATATTAAATTTGACCTCCAGTCAAGGTGGTTTTTTTCACATATTCATGCAGGAGATTATACTCTTACATATAATGACTCAACTGCCAGTAAACGTCACAGCTACGCCCATTTTACCCCTCTGGTCCTTTGGAAGGGTGATGAAGTTATTATGCAAACCACTAATTGCGTGGCCTATGGGGAAAGATATGTCATAGATCCGGAATCCGGCGGCCCCTACCCCATAGAGGAGACATTCAGGGCAACCCAGGGTAACATGGAAATAACAGGCTATATGGGGCCTGGCGTCCTGGCTGACAGTATCAAAATTACCGATGTACCTGGACTCCCATTTGACCAAGAGAATCCCTGTTTTCACAGCTTCCAAATTTCTGATGTCACCCTTCTCATTAGAAATGGAAAAGATATAGAAAAAGTCAAGGGTAGAGCTCTGCGGGAATTCCTCTGGGCCGATCAGTGGTTCCCATTCCAAGGCTGATTGAAAAAGTAAAAAACTCGCTCTTCCACCAAATTATGGGAGAGCGAGTTTTTTTATATAGAATCCAGAATATTTATAGCTTAATAAAAAAAACTAAATTTTATTTCTTTTCCAGTGTCAATACTGCACCACACCAGTCATCATCTGGATGCGGGTCTAAGGGTGCATAAACGCGCTCGACTTTAATGTCCGGATTAATCACACCTACAACCGCCTTCCACATGGAAGTAAAGGCAGGCTTGCAATTAAGCTCAGGCCAACCGTGACTTAACCTGGCCTTTTGCATGGGGCAGTCAGAGATCTTAAACTCGAGCCTTTCGTCGGAAAGAAGGTATGAGGCTGTGGGACCTTCCTCGGCTGCCAGAGAGAGTGTCATAACCTTTTCCACATCCGCCAGACTTTTTCCTAGATCAAACAATTTTTTGAACCTGTATGCTTCAACCGCCGGCCATCTCGCCCATAAAAGCTCATCAAATACCGCAGCCTCCTCATTACCGCATTTCGTAGTTACATTGGCCATCCAGTTGTTCTGAACGGTCCAGAAATTACGGCTAAGCACATCAATGTAATCCATGAGCTTTTCCTTGCTCATTTCTCTTAGATAAGCTCTTCGGTCCGGCACCATCTTCTTCATAGCTACCTCCTCCTCCATTTAGACTCTATTTTCCATTACAGTCGAGTTTACGTTATAAAAACGGTTATTGAAATTGCCGATATTTTATCTTATTTTCAAACCGAAAAACCACGCCCGAAGAGGCGTGGTTTTTCTCAGGCTTTTTAACTAGGATAATTTTGCTGTTTGGCAAAATTTACCAGTCGTAATCTTCCCTTTCAATAATAATAGCTGAACCCTGTCCACCGCCGATACACGCTGTGGCACAACCCCAGCGCTTGTTTTCCGCATTCAGCAGACGGGCCAACGTACCTGTAATTCTGCCTCCTGTAGTACCCAGGGGATGCCCGATCGCTATAGCGCCTCCTCTGATATTGACCTTGTCAGGATCAATCCCGAGTTCTTTTATCGCATTGAGGGTTACTATCGCAAATGCCTCGTTGATCTCCCAGATATCAATATCATCCACCTTCATACCGGCTATCTCAAGCACCTTTCTGGTGGCCGGTACAGGGCCTTCGCCCATAACGCTCGGCTCAACACCCATTGACGCGAAGTAACGTACAGTAGCAAGAGGCTTTAAACCACGCCTTCGTGCCTCTTCCTTTTCCATCACCAGAACAGCGGAGGCACCCGCATTAACAGGAGAGGAATTCCCCGCAGTGATGATTCCACCCTCTTTAAAGGCGGGTTTTAATTCGGCCATTCCTTCCAGGGTGGAGTCAGGACGCATGGATACGTCATAGTCTATAATTTGTTCAGTTCCATCATCAAGGGTCACCTTCATCGGAAGGAGTTCATCCTTAAACCATCCGTCTTTCAGGGCCTTACCTGCCAGCTGATGGCTTCTGACACTCCACTTGTCCATCTCTTCTTTAGTAATAGTGGTCTTGGCTGCCAGTTTTTCAGCAGTAAGCCCCATATTTAAAGCGGTGACAAGGTCTCTCTCTTTGTAACGCGGATCCTTAACAAATTTAGGACTGGGATTTACATGCGGGTTATTGACCATTGGGATATGGGTCATATGCTCAATTCCCACTGCCATGGTGATATCCGCTGCGCCGAACATGATCTCCATAGCCCCTACCTGGATGCATGACATCGAGGAACAGCACTGCTGGTCAATCATCTTGGCCGGCACGTTCACAGGAATCTCCGCCAGTAGAGGTATGGTCCTGCCGCCCCATGTCCAGTTTTCGCCAACTGGAAGGGCACAGCCTGAAATAAAATCATCCAGGTCACCTGGATCTACTTTGGTGCGTTTCAACAACTCTTTTACAACCTCTGCCGCCATTTCATCCATACGCCAGCAATTATATACATCTCTTGCCGCACGCTCAGGGCCGCCCGGACGGGAACGAGACAGGGGAGACCTCAAATATCCAACGATCACTGCTTCTCTCATACCAATTTCTCCTTTCATTTTTGTTGCTAGGTTTTAAAAAGTATCTTTCTCATACGAGACAGATTGTAGAATAATCCATCGTGCAAAACATATCTGTTCTTCAATTCGACAGGATTTTGTTATAAATTATAAGCCAGCACACAAGCAATCTTCCTATTTTTCCCCTTTCATGAAATAGTGCTCCGGCCTATAAACACCTTTTTTCGCGTAGCTCTTGGCCCTGTTGTTAAAAAAGTAATCTACAGCGCTCTTGTCACATTTGATTCCGTTTTCATTAAATGCCTGCAACATCTCTTCAAAGCTCGGGGGACAACCCGCGATTTTCACAGCTTCCTTTATACCCTCCCCCTTCCGGTTAGCGGCGGTTATACATTCCCCAAGAAGGAAGGTCTTATTGGCATGTCCAGACGGTTTTACAATTTTGCCTCCCAACAATTCATAATCATCATAAGGCTCGCCTCCCTTGGCCATGCTGCCCTGAATAATCAGAAGCACGGCGAGCGGAAACATCATAGAACAACCAGTGCATAGCGTCTGGTAAGGATGAGGCATTCGAAAACCCTTTACTCCCGCCTTTGTAAAAAAATCCGGCACATCACTCCCGCTATGCCATGAATCATTGACATCCAGATGATGGATCTTGTGAATATGGTCAGATACGTTAAGCCCCCTTACCTCAATATCCTCCACATTCAGACTGCGATTATATTCTTCAGCAAATTCAGACAGGCATACAATTTCAGAGGGATCAAATCCCATCAATGTAGCCCCCACACAGTCACAGGAATACATATCCCGGCTCGCAACAATCAGGTTCTCCCTGTGTGCGAATCCCATATGCATAGGTCCGTTTTCCAGAGAATAAATTCCATCGATAACCGTCAAATGCGGATACAGCCTCATCCCTAAACGAGCTACAAATTCATCAATCAGGCGCTTTCTATGATGGCATATCTGTTTTGATTTTGTAGAAAGGCACCCCTTGTTGTTTTTGAACCCAAGACTAACAATAGTCTGCTCATGGGTTTTCAAGACCGGTGCATTTATAAAAAAATCAACATCCTCTAAAATGGTTTTCGAGATGTGCAGTGAAAATCCGCCGAGACCCACTTTCTCAAACTCAGTATCCGCCAAGTCCAGCAGTTTCACCCCATATCGTTCTGTAAAGACATCGTAACCCAGTTCTTTGTATGTCACGGAAGTTCCACATTTAAATTCCTCATTTATAAGGGCGCCTTCGGCTATAGTAATATCCTTGGCACCGGCATCTTTCAAATAGCGGATAATTCCTTCCAGGACCACGCTCGTAGTGAGTATGCCATAAGGCGAAAAATTAAGTATTTCCTTGGGTACATATTCAACCAGGTTGGGCTTGATAAACACCTTCATATTGGGATCAAACCCGGCTAGTGCGTCACACTTATCCAGGGCTTCTTCAACCGCCCGACCGCCATCTTCCCATTGCGTCAATGCAACAGGTGCCGACGGATCATGGTTTTGTATACCTACTCCTCTCGTCATTTTACCCTCCTAAAATGTTCCTATGTTATTTGACCCGTTAGCTGAGGCCTTTGCAGTCCTATACCAGTTAGATCCACTTTAATAGAATTTGTTTATTGCACTACCAGTTCAAGAAAATAGCCTGCTGTCTAAAGATATGCTGAATGAAATCATCTTCCGACTGGACCAGCCAGGGACCACATAGGATGTCTTCCTGGTTCCAGGGGGTTGTACCCCTTTTCCCTCAGCCTTTAAATGAATCATGAATGAACTTTCATTCACTATTTTTTACTCTATCAGATCTCCTCTTCCAAGTCAAACTTTTCTTGTGCCAGTATTCACGATCAGCCCAACTTTTGAACTGATCTGAGCAATGCTAATACCTTCCACCGTGATCCTTTTTCACCTGATCCCGGTCTATTGCACCATCTTCTTTCTTTGGCAGAGAATCAACGAAGACCACATATTTCGGCTTTTTATACCGGGCTATCTTGGAGGCTACAAATTCAGCAAGAGAATCCGGCTCCAGAGTTTTTTCCGGCTCTAGCACGCAAATAGCCTTGATTGCCTCTCCCCATTGATCGTCAGGGACCCCAATCACGCTAACCTCGGCAATACATTCATGGTCGAGGATAACTTTTTCCACTTCCACCGGATACACATTCTCACCACCCGGCTTGATAAGTTCCTTCTGAGCTTTCCTCTTGACGTAGAAGAGAAAACCTTCTTCATCAAAGCGGCCTACATCCCCGGTATGATGCCAGCCGTTTCTAAAAGTAAACGCATTATCTTCATCCCTTCCCCAGTAACCCTTGAATACCACCGGAGAGCGGACACAAATTTCTCCAGGAGTTCCTACCGGAACCTCCTTATCGTAATCGTCAAATAATGCCACTTTTGCGAGCAGGGACGGCCGCCCTGCACTGCCTGGTTTCTCTTCCATCAATGCACTGGTTACAGGCATTGCTTCTGTCTGACCGAAAGCCGTCCAGAAATTTGTGTTGGGAGCAATTTTCTTAAATCCGAGGATATTATCAGGATGATCAAGCCCCCCGACATTGCGCATGCTGGAGAGATCATACTTACTAGAACCCTCCGCATGTTTATCCAGCAGCATCTTAAGAATTGGGGGGAAATGGAAAAAGGTAGTTCCCTTTTCCTTGTCCATCAGGCTCAATGTAAGTTCCGGATCAAAGCGTTCCACGATAACATTCTTACCGCCTGCATGCATTACAGCCATGGCCAATGAAAGCCCTGCGATGTGAAATAAAGGAAGGATACAGATATGACAGTCCTCAGGACCAAGGCCATACTGGTTTATGGCCTGAATACCACCATAAACAATATTGCCTTGGCTCAGAAGCGCTCCTCTGGGATGTCCTTCTACGGCAGCCGTATGAATTATAACGTATCCAGAGTCCATGGGCACATCGATGTCCTCGTTGCTGGCACTCTGGTAAAGTTCACTAAACGGTACAAATCCTTCAGAAGGATTCCCCCCTATAGAATAGCATTCTTCAATAAAATCAACCTTTGCGGCGGCTCCTGAAATACATTCACGATATTCAGGACCAGCGAACACAATCTTAGGGGTACAATCGTTCAGGACATACTCAACTTCATCCTGCTGAAAGCGCCAGTTTACCGGAAGCAGTATCGCTCCTATCTTTGCAATGGCCCCGTATAATATCATAAATTCATCGCTGTTCTGGGCAATGATCCCCACTCTATCACCCTTTTTGATACCTGAACTAATAAGACCGGCAGCCAGACTGTCACATTTATCCTTATATTCTCTGAAATTTAGACGTAAATCTTTAAAAACGATGCAGTCACGCTCAGGATATACCTGGGCGTTTCGGCAGATAAAATCATAGACATTAAAATCGTATAGTCCCATAGTCTTTTACCTCCCTGTAAAATTTAAAAAATCTATAAATAAAAAACTCCAGATCTCTCTGGACCGAGTGTTACTCAAGATGGATTTGTGGAGTATTAGCAATTCAAATATTCATTTCAAATTAAGATAACAGAAACTGCATCAAAAAAAAATCCAACAGAACCGGGTTGGTCATACCTGTTATTGCTCTTAAGTCCAGATAGAGATGATTAACAGCACAAATCTTAAAAAAGCTTACTGTTTAATTGGAAAACACTGTTTACCTGAAAAAAAGAAATCGCCTCTTATTTCCGCTAACCGCTCAAAAACTCAAAAAAACGGGTCTCGGTAATAGGGCGATTTTTCTTTGTCACTTTTTATCTGCCGATGGTCCTCAGGTAGGTTTTCCTGACGATCCCCATCATATACCACCATAGACCATTTGAACGCCTTCGAGCTTTAAATAAAAACCATAATCCACCAGTTTTACTGGTGGGTCCGAGCTATGCTAA
>CAZVGY010000095.1:0-14109 GCA_964627015.1 uncultured Desulfobacteraceae bacterium | reverse complement strand
TCCCCTTCAAGGGGTTATTGCAATTCCGGCCCCTTTGGGGTCGGATATTTAATAATCTCCAGAAAACCACCGCAAAGGCAGTTAGAGGAATAGCAAGCATCATACCGAGTATACCGCCGAGAGCGACTCCCCAGAAAAAAACTGCAAAGATGATAAGAGCGGGATGCAAGCCAGTGCGATTACCCATAATTCTGGGGGTAAGAAGATAGCCTTCGATTGTCTGCACTGCGGCAAATACCATCACAACCAGGGCCAGCTGGAATAACCCTCCTTCATCACCGAAATACGCCAGCGGCAGGGCAACGCCCAGACCGACAATGCTGCCCAGGTAGGGAATGATATTTAACAGTCCCAAAGCCATACCTATGATAATACCGTAAGGCAGCCCAACCAGCGCAAAACCGATCGCAAAAAACAGGCCCTGGATCAGAGCAATTATGATCTGTCCACGAAAAAAAGTAAGGAGGATAGCGATAAACTGATCCAGCAGATAGATAACATCATCCTTGGTTTCTTTCTTCAGGAACGGTAAAAATTCACCAATCTGTTTGGCTTCGAACGGCTTTGCTATAAGAAAGAAAGCCAAATAGACCGGAAGCACCGCCCAGGCGAACAGGCTGGCCGCAGACTGAAACATTCGCACCACGGACTGTGAAATACGTTCTCCTGAAGCCCTGAGCAAATTAGTTACTATTTCGCCGGGGTTATCAAGCAATTTTCCGAACTCACGCATCAACCCGTATTTCTCCAGCAGTGAAGATGCCTTTGGCCAATGTGCCCGGCCCGCCTCAAACATGGCATTAATCATTGAAGGAAGGTCATCAAACAGCCTTAGTATTTGATTAACAGCAAAGATACCGGCAAACCAGAAAAAAGCTCCCAGCGGAACAAGTGCAGAAAGAAAAAAGAGGACAAGTGCAGCAGCCCTTGACCCGTGGCAGATTCTGACAAGCCAGTCGTAATAAGGCCGTAACAGCATAGTCAAGACTCCAGCTATTACCGGGGGAAGCAATACATTCTGGAAAGTGCCCACGAGGTGAGCCAGACCCCACACAGTTCCAGTGAAAACCAATACAAGTACCAGCACTGCTCCAAGCGTCAGGGCTGCAGCAACAGTCGCGCGTTGTCTTGGACCGAGTTCAAGTTCTTTAAACATAATAGCTCCTGAGGTAAAGTCCTTACTTTGACTTGTCGCTAACGAATTGCTAAGAAAACTGCGATTTCGAACGGTTAATGAATAGCAGATATTTTATGTATGAATTTTCGAAATTTGTCAAAGCCTTTAGACATATAGAGAAGTAAGGCCAGGAATGTAAGTTGTCAGGAAATACCGAAGTCGTAATCTCTAAAAATAAAAAAGCCAACCATAATGGTAGGCATTTTTAGTGGAGGGCCTGAAAAACAGATATCGAACCCTATACTGATTCGAGCTTCTTATACAGCCAAAGTCATACCCTCCCTGGCCCAAAAAATATTCAAGGGATGATCACTGTTCACATGCTCGGAGTAATATTCACGCCACAGCGCGTCAAGCATCTTGTCAGAATGTTGAGGATCGTGATGGAAAACCGCGAGCTGTTTTACTCCTGCCATCTTTGCGAGCTCTATTATTACCGGAATAGATGTATGTCCCCAGTTAACCCTTCCCCGGTATTCTTCCTCAGTATACTGGCCGTCAGCGATCAAGAGATCTGCACCATTTATAAAATTAAGGTATTCCTCAAGAAAGGCTCCGCTACCCGGTCCCTTGATCTCGGGTCGAAAAACTCGATCAAGTTCTATATCGGTAGCGTATACCACCCTTTTTCGGCCTGCAGTGAGCCGGTACCGAACAGAACCACCAGGGTGGAAAACCTGTTCTTCCCAATCCACAACCACCGGCCCGACTTTTATAACCTCTTCGGAAATTTCGCTGATTTTAATGTCTGCGGCCATTTCAGACAACCCAACAGGAAAATAATCCATATCCATCTGCCCTTTAAGGACCGACTCCAGAAACCGCTCTTTGTTGGAGCTTCCATAAATGACTAATTCCGTCCCATCAACATACGCAGCCTGAAAAAACGGAAGTCCCTGAATATGGTCCCAGTGGGTGTGGCTCAAAAAAATATGAAGGCGCAAAGGTCCTTCATTTTCTTTTATTTTTTCCACCAGCTCAAGGCCCAGTCCACGTATTCCTGTGCCGGCATCCAGGATTATATATGTATCCTCATATCTAACAGAAACGCACGGGGTATTTCCCCCATATTTTTCCGTGCTGCGTCCCGGAGTAGAAATTGACCCGCGCGTACCCCAAAAAGTCACGTATATTTTGGAGGAACCTGGAGGATTCATCTGCGTTCTCGAAGTCTCTCTTCAATAAAAAGTATCCTTGCATCGCTGATCTGGATCTGATCGTTATTGCGGAGCACACATCTCTCAATCCTGACGCCATTCACAAAGGTTCCGTTCGTGCTTTCCAGATCTTCGATACAATAATCTTCGTCATCATAAGTTATACGGGCGTGAGTTCTTGAGGTATCGTGCAAATTCAATTGAATCCCGCACTGGGGACCTCTGCCTATTATGAGATCGCTCTTATCAAGATCAACTCTTACAGGCTCAATACCGGGAAAACCTATCTCCAGGTAAGCACATTGCTTTGTTGGGATATCTTCAAAAACCGCCTTTTTTGATATAGGAATGGTTTTTGAAAAACCCGAAGCATTGCTTTCACTAAGGGCTTTTATTTTGATAAAGCGGTTATCATCTTCCATGATTTATAGCATAGCGTTATGGATCGTAAGTTTCAATACAAAACTTCAGTGGTTTTTTTTCATATATAGTTGTGCGAAAATTACCAGGAGTAAATAAGGAACAGTTTCCCCGGCCACGTGGACCCCGCGATATTTAAGTTAAACAACAACTGAGGAAAACTTCCTGGCTTTACTCTAATAACGAGGTATGGTTGTTGTAACGGGAAGAAAAAATAGCGGCCCTTCCTGAAAAGGCGTTACATTTAGTAAGGACATATTCTGCCACCTGCCTTCTCCTGGTATCCCCAAGGTCATTAAATATCCTTATGAATGTTTCTACATCAGGAATCCGGGAAAGGATTGACCATGCCTGATCCATTGTCATTTCAGCTGTAATTGTAGAATCCTGCTCCGGAACCGAACCCCCGGACAGTATTTTTTCTGCATCCTTAGTGATTTGTTCCAAATTCCTTTTTATCGCTTCTGTCTCAAGGGCCAGCTCTTTATCCGAATAACAAATCTTTGAGACAGGAAAGGCCTGCTCCTTACCTGCTACCTTTAGATCAATGGCTATGGCCACACCCCTTTTATCACTTTTTTCCTGCTCATGAAATTCTACAATCTTAAAAATGCTGTCCATAAAAGAGACCTTTCTATCAACTGAAAGTTGGAGTGATCAGTTGGTATCGTCTTTAGGATTTAAAGGCAAGCCTGCTCTTTTAAACACCAGTTTGTCTACCGGTGCAACTATCCTGTTGAGAAATCCGCCAGAGTTCCACCCGTTCGTTTTCAGGTGCTTCAGTCATTCCATACTAAATATTACATTAATTTTACAAAAGCGTGTAAGGGTTAAAACTCAGGGTATAAAAAGCTAATACTCAGCCGGTTGGTGCAAATTTTTGATTACAAATAAAGATGAGATGTTCGTTCCTTACGAAAAAATAAGGCTGCTCTATTTTAATTCTTAACAGGGGCTGGCACCACTGAATTGAGATTACATCGGAGCCAGGCGCCGAAACAGATGGAGATTCTTAGAGCGTCAATTCGTTTTCTTCCCTGGTAGCGTCAATAAAAATATCTGCGTTATTTTTTTTTGCGGCATCTTCACAGCGGGCTAGAATCGATTCAAACTCGGAGTCCTTTCTAGAACGATCATGATGAAATAGGAACAATTGTTTTACGTCAGCCTTCAATGCCATATCAAGGGTAGACAAATAATCTGAGTGGCCCCAGCCCCTCTTTTTTTCTATCTCCTCGGGTGTATATTGAGCATCGTGAACCAGGATATCCGCATTTTTGCAAAATTTCACATAATCTTCAGGCCGGGTTCCAGACCAACCGGTCTCAGTCAATTCATTATCTGTTATAAAGATAAAGGTTTTATTGTCTTCACGAAATCGAAAGCCGAAACCACCCTGGGGGTGTTGAAGCGGAATGCTGTCAATAATTACGTTATCTATTTTTAAAGGCCCATGATTTAGTGTATCAAGATACTGAATGTCAGCTTTGAGATGATCGAACTTGATTGGGAAAAAACCATCTCCCATTTTATTGTCAAATGGAACTCTCAATCCTTTCATGCAGGTAGGAAAACCATCTATAAGTATCCTGCTGGAAGGGTTATATACCGGATCGAAAAATGGAAAACCCTGTATATGATCCCAGTGTATATGTGTTACCAAGAGATGAATATCCACACTTCCGTTTGCGGTGGCCAGTTCCTGGCCCAGGCATCTGATACCAGTGCCGGCGTCGATTACTATTTTTCGACCGCTCTCTGATGTGATTTCCAGACAGGTAGTATTGCCGCCATAAATTGTGGTGTCTTTCCCAGGAACCCCGATAGACCCCCTTGTACCCCAGAATTTTATTTTCATTGACAGCCGCCCTTTTTATAATGAAGAAGCTCCACCTCCTGGTTTCATAAAAGGCGAACCAAGATTTATTAAAAAAGCAATTTAGGCCATAAGTTAACTTGTGTCAATCTGAAAAAACCAGTTAATAAAGTATGATACCTTTACCAACAAATCTACAGCGTAGGGGGTCCATAATAATTTTTCTCTTTTACACATTCACCTTACAACCCTCAATTACTCTCAGTGTCCTTTCCCGAAGATCAGCAGCAAATACATCCCCTCTATTAAGCCGGGTTTCTATTATATCCAGAGTGTCATAATAGATATCCCAAGCCTTCTTTTCTTTCCAAAACCTGTCCCTCAAGGAATCCGGTTTTGAGACCAGCCCCTTAATAGCCTTAAATAGACGATCCCCGCCCATTTGTAGAAGCTCAAACCCTTGCTTAAGCATGCCTTCTTTGAAAAAGTACGCTCCTTCCAGGGCCAACCGGAGGTATACCAGAGTAATCGGAATATGAGAGACAAAACACCCTGTGAAGGGATCAATGCATTTTTTTATTCTTTCAACCGGCCATGGCAAGGCCCTCGAATAGTAGGAAAACATCAGCATCCTGATATAGTCCCCGATCAGCTTTCCTGTACTAGAGGCTGTAATAGCCTGGGCTGCAAAACTTTCTTTATCATGCCGCATTAACAGACCGTCTTTATGAACATATCTCAAATCACCTTCCTCTCCATTGAACAAGACAGACAACAGGTAGGCCTGGTCTTCGGCGCGCCCTATAAAGCCAGGGGTAAAAGGGCGATATCTTCTAAGACTTCCCAAAAGTATACCGGAAGTTCCCCCCGTTACATGAAAACGTTGAATACACCGCTCCAGGCCGTCCAGAAAACCATTACCATATTGGGTCATCATTTCAGCCTGCGTAGAAACTGCCTGAGTCAACTTGCTGAAAAAAACCCATTCCGCACCCTTTATTCCATTTTCAGGGAAAGTTACATCAGGCGTAAACAGAGAACGGTCAATATCCTTCTGGTTTACCAGTGCACCTGCTATCATTCCCAGCAGCACAGGATTCCCTTCTTGATCCTCACCCTTTGCTCCCCACAGAGGAGTCTTAAAATGTTCCAGGGCGGATAAACCGGTCTCTTGTACCAGCTTTTCCTGTGGAAAAACCTGATCCAGGTCTATTTTAAAAGTCGCCCTGATTGCAGGGTCCACAAAGACCTGCCATAACGCGGAAATAGCCTTGAGAAAACTGTAGTGCCTGCCATATTCGCCATCCACACCGAATACCTCTTGGACTGCGCGGGCATCTAAGTCCAGATAATAATCAGCTGCTGGTACAATAACCTCATCCACCAGTCGAAAGGCGTCAGATTCATCAAAGGCATATATATTGAGATGTCTGATATCTTTGGCCTTTTTGAGGGTATCCCTGAGATATGACTTTGCTACTTTTTGAAGCCCTCTATGGGTGACTGAAACGGAGAGGACACATGAAATAACCGCTTCCTCATCTACTGTTCCACGACGCTTTTCAAAATCAATGGCGTCATCTAAACCTCTCAGACCGTACAAGGCCTCGTTCTGCGAGGCATCCGCTCCGATCTGGACAGGGTGATCATACCAGAAGGATTGTGGTTCCTGGCTGATAACCTTCAGCCGGTTTTTAAGCTTTTGGGACAAATCCAGTTCACTAATCTGCACAGAGGGTGAAGGCAGGGTAAGGAGCAGGTTTGAGCTGAAAAGAATTTCCCTGGCAGGATCTTTTATGGGAAAAGGGTTAAGGGCCCTGATTTTTATTCCTCTCTTTTCACGCAGCGATTTTATATTCTGGGATCTACTCTGTAAAAGAGATACACCCTCAGGGAAAAAAACCCGCCAGATTCTATCTGGAAGAGAATCCTTATCAAGTTCACCTACAGGATTCGAGACCCAGGCTGAAAGCGAATCAAAAGCCTCCCTGAATTGAGCATTGCTTGTATATCGTCTCTCAAGTTCGGTGGCAACTAGCTCTATACCCTGATTGTAGAATTCGGCATAGTCCTGTAATACGGAACTCTCATCCAGTTGTCTCATATACCTGGAAGCCTTAAAATACAGGGGATGAGAGCTGCCACAAAGAAAAAGCAGAAAAGCCGCGTTTAAATTTCTCAGTGTTGCCTCTACTGATGTTTCCTCCGGCCGAAATTGTTCAGCGATATCGACTCCCGATAAAGGAAAACCCGGCCCCCTGGCTCCAACCAAACCAAGCATTATCTTTTCAAATTTTTTCAGCATATCTCTTTTTGGTTAACTGGAAACTCATATTCGTAAATTTAAATATACTCAACAACACCACTCAAAACAAGGCCTTTGGGAACTTGACTTTCTCTTAAGCTGCATGTAGCTTTTTACATATACAATAAGGGTTTTAATGTTATGGAATTAATAGGCAAGTGGCTGAAAATCAATTCTGGCCCACAACTTTGATCCCGGGCACGGTTCACCAAAACAGGAGGACTATTTTGCATTTTTACTGGCGTATTATTGAAGAACTGAAATTTCTCGGGGAAACAGTGATCTTCAACGATCCATCCCTTTCAAGACGTTACAGGCACTGGATCCGGAAGCATAATGATGCCATACTGCTCAGCGATACCGAACCTGCTCCTCACTTCAAATACAGAGGCATTGACCATTGTCTGAATTAGTTCAAGTTATGAAAAGACTGGCCTGATTTTTATATGACAGGCGGCGTCGCGCTTTGTGCCAGGACCTGATTTGCTCGACCTTGCTGGGTTCTTACGGAATGAAGTTGGATAACGGATAAATGAACGGGGAAATTTTTGTCATGCCTTAAAAAAAATCATAGGTTTAGGGAGAAGTCCTCCCGCCAGTCACCTTCGAAAAAACCTTATTCCTGCGTGGTAGAGTGTGGTGGAAAGCTCGGGTTTTGGGCCTCAAGGCGTGGATTTTAAAGGGACTGTTCAGGGCTCTCTGTTAAAAGCCGACCAGGTACGGTGGCAAACAGGCAGGCATGATAAAAGGGTGAGGCGAGTGGCTGGCCAGCAGGGAGTAAGCCTTAGTGAAAGCGTGATGAATTCAGCAAAAACGCCTTCCGCTCGCCTGGTTGGCACCGGGTTTCAGTTTTCTAAATAGGACCTTCGGCTTTGTAAAGAGAGTCCTGAGCAGTCATCAAGGGTTGTTGAAGACTATACTCCGAGCCTGCAGTCCCCTCGAAAGAAAGCCTCTAGCCTAACAGAGTAATCGAAGAGCTTGCTGTAAATTTAATTAAAACATGCCAAATTCATTCCATACGGTCTATTGTGTTCAGATAAAGTCGAACCAGTTCACATCACTTTATTACTGGTTCCTTTTCTTGACCAGTTCTATAAATTCCTCCAGGTTCCGTTGGGAACCGAATTTTTCATTGTAAAGTCTATCACTCCATATCTCGAGGCCCAACCTGAAGATATGGTGAATCAATTTGTCGACATTGTCAGGCCCCTGCATTTTCAGGATTAAATAAAGAAAATCATCCGGCACCCTCACCGGATATACGGATTCTGAGTGATCTTTATCCAACTTCAAGTATTCCTGAATGCTTTTCAGAATTCTTAAATTTATGTACTTATCTTTATATTCTTCTTCATCCATATCCTTTACCTTTAAAGATGAATTTTAAGTTCTAAAGGTAGATAAGTCAAACGGAAAGCTTCGAGCAATAATGAGGAACACGCACTTTTCTTGCCACTTGGTTGCTTTTCCGGTACCATGCCCAGCGTTATTTAACTCACGCAATAACAGTAATATGAGTTGGCTTCAAGAGCAGGCATTCTCTCTCTTGATACCCTTTATTCAAGCACCCTACTTTTTTCAAAATACACTGTAGCGAGGCCCTGTAGCTTTTCTGCACAACTGGTTCAATCCTATGAAAAACCGATGGACAGAAGAAGGAGGTTATAAACAGCTCCTGGCAGTGGCCGTGCCGCTGATTCTCAGTACTGCGGCCTGGTCCGTCCAGCACTTCGTAGACAGGATGTTTCTCTCCTGGTATTCCTCAGAGGCCATAGCAGCCGCCACCCCGGCCGGTGTGTTGAATTTCTCGATCATGAATCTTTTTATAGGGACCGCCAGCTATGTGGGCACCTTTGTGGCCCAGTATTACGGCGCAAAGCGATTTCATCGAATAGGGCCTATACTCTGGCAGGGAGTATACATCTCAATACTGGGAGAATTTTTTCTTATAAGCATTATCCCTCTTGCGGCACCCCTGTTCGACCTCATTGGACATGACCAGGTCGTACGTAGTAATGAGGTGATTTATTTCCAGATCCTATGCCTGGGTGGAGGCCCCATGATAGCATCATCCGCCATGGCCGGTTTTTTTGCGGGCAGAGGCAACACATGGCCGGTAATGTGGGTAAATTTAACAGCCACCCTGGTAAACATTGTAATGGACTATGTCCTGATTTTTGGCAACTGGGGTTCCTCTGAGATGGGAATAAAGGGTGCTGGTATAGCGACTGCGCTTTCGGAGGTATTCGCATTTCTTGCCTATTCGGTTTTGATCTTATATATTTCCAGGGGCAAAAATTATCATATTCTAAAAGGGTGGAAACCCGAAAAACGCCTATTCTTGAGGCTCATTCGTTTCGGCTTTCCTTCAGGTGTCCATTTTTTTCTGGACATGACTGGTTTTGCCATATTCATCCTTCTGGTCGGCCGCCTGGGAACCATAAATCTGGCTGCAACAAACATAGCGTTCAATATAAGCACGCTGGCTTTCATGCCGATGATTGGTTGCGGCATGGGGGTTACAGTTTTAGTAGGCCAATATCTGGGGAAAAATGAGCCGGAGCTTGCCCAGAAGAGTGCTTATTCCGGCTTTCATCTGACCTTTCTATATATGATTATTGTTGCGGCCCTGTATATATTAGCTCCGGATATATTTGTGGCGCCCTTTGCAGCAAGGGCAGATCAGGAAAACTTTGGAGAAATTTATGAGCTTACTGTAATACTCCTCAGGTTCGTTGCGGTTTATTCACTATTTGATACCATGAGTATTATATTTGCATCCGCCATAAGAGGGGCCGGCGATACCCGTTATGTAATGTTCATGATAGTGATAATATCCGCTCTTGTTCTCGTCATCCCGACCTATATTGCTATTGTTATCATGAGAAAGGGTCTGATGATTGCGTGGGTAATAATTTCGATTTATGCGATCAGCCTGGGACTCGCATTTTATTTTCGCTTTCTTGGGGGAAAATGGAAATCAATGAGGGTTATTGAAAGGGCTCCAATGCCGCTCCCCCCGGAATTTACAGGTAGGGCCGAGGGATTGCTTTCAGAGGAAATTTCAGACACGGAAGACGAATCCTTATAAATCAGCTCTCCGTCTCCCCGACGGCCGAAAATTCGCAATAGTCAACTAGGGTTTTCCATTGAATTTCTGGGACAGACTGCTTACTCCTCTTCTTTTAACGGCAGGGCCGGGTTGACTGGCAGGATTTTTATAACCTGCCAGCGCCAGATAAAAAGCTCCTGCTGCAAGTTCAGCACAGTGTGTCTTGTCATTAGGCAGTGTCTCCAGATAGTCAATGATATCCTCCGGGCCTATTTCCCATGCGTATTCCAGATCTTTTCCTTCAGCCAGGCAGGCTAAAGTATTCGCGCAGGCATTGGTGTTTATGCAGCCGTCTGTATCAAATGATATTGATTCTATACGATTGTCCCTTATGCGCAGAAATATTTCCACTGTATCACCACACACTCCAGTCTGCTTTCCATAAGCATCGGGACTTTCAAGCCTCTCGCGCCTGTCAGCACGAAATGCCATTTCCAGGTAATGCAAGGAATGATCCTGCCAGAAATCAAACATTATCTTATCACCTACTCTGATTTAAATAACTGCATGAAATTCAGAATAAATTTGTCTATCAGCAATAACTGAATTGAGCGCACAATATGAAAAAAACAGAGTAGAGTCAAGCCTGTTAAACTGCTACTCGTAAATTTTCAGGGAGAACTACATTTAACCTTGACTAAAATTATAGACTCTGAAAAATAACGAAAAAACAGGCATCGTTTTGCTCGCCTGCCTTGACTTCTCTCATTGGATTCCGCGGAATATATAATCGGAGAATACAGAACACAATTTTTTAAACAGGGAGGGCGGTTTTTATGTTAAGACTCAATCCCGCGCATATAAAGGCAGTAATGGAAATCATAAACCATGGACCCTTTTTTAAGCATCTTTCCATAAGCCTTAAAGAAATAGGTAAAGTATATTCCCTTGTTGAGCTGGATATGGGAAAGGCTCACCAGACTCCTTTTGGAGCTATTCACGGTGGGGTCTATGCTTCAGCTATAGACACAGCTACCTATTGGGCCTTATATTGCGAAATTGAAGAAGACGTGGGTATGATATCCCTTGACCTGAATATAGATTTTTTAGCACCTGTGAACAAAGGGAATCTCTTTATCGAGGGGCAAAGTATCAAGGTAGGCAGGTCAATCTGCTTGTCAAAGGCTACCGCTATGGATGGTGACGGTAAATGGCTCTCTCAAGGTTCATCAAAGCTAATGGTAGGCAAGGGATTTCAGTCAATTCAAGAAGCTGTATGTTCTATGGGTTCTACTCCTTTGCCACCCAAATTTCTTTAATAATAGAAAGAAGCTTTTCGTGAACAAACTATCTTCATCCTGTATTATAAAATAGCAATTTTTGCCGCCAAAAGGCTGATTCCTAAAGGGCTCGGATACCAATTTTTTTCCCTAAGACCTGTCCCAATTAGACTCTGAGATGGTGTATCCATTAGATAAAAGGATACACCATCCCTGAACCCTATAAATGTTTTTTTATAAAATTGTTAAATGATCTTTTTGTCAACTGGAGGCTATTAAAAAAAACAATAACAACACACAATTTACCATTTAGGCAGATCGGAAGGACCTTCTACCCATTCTGGAGTAGCAAGCTGATATTTACCATTTTTCACTGTTTCAATCTTAACTTTGTAATGTCTAACAGGGAAGGGTGCCTCATCTGTGAACTCGATATCAGAAACAAGCCCCATAAGTTCCTCAGAAGTGAATTTCCCGTTTTGCAGGATGTTCCTAACAGCTTCTCCACTTAAGTTCGAACCACCTACTTTTCTGGCTGTATGTTCAATTGCACGGACCGCAAAAATACCCTGGCCCATAGCGATAATAGTTAGAGGGTTAAAGCCACCTTGCAACCCATATTTCTCTCCGAGTATCTTGCTAAAATTCTCAGCCATAGTTCCTACCTCAGTACAGGAAGCTTCCCCTGATACCGTATAATGGCCTTCCCACGCTTCGAAGCTTTTCATCGCCATGGACAAAGGCCAGATACATTGGTGAGGGTTTGTTATCGTGGGTATATTTACTCCGTATAACTTCTGTGCTTGAGAGACTGCAGCACACTGAGCCGCAGTGCCAGGCCCAGCGATAATCTCAGCCTTTGCATCGATTACTTTTTTCATCTGACTAGATACATCAACTGGCTGCAAATCGAACCATTCAAGGGCGACTAACTTGGCCAAGCCTTTGGGTTCGAGAACTTCTTTGAGATATTTTTTCATCCCTTCAACATAATCAATAAATGCTGGTGTAGCCTCTGTACACATTATTGCCATCTTAACAGGCTTCTTTTCCGGATGTTGGCTAATGTACCACCGCAGACAGGCCATTGTCTCATGTGACCAAGTTGATCTAAGGTAAAATGTCCACTGATCTGCTAACCACTCCCACCCATGACCGGTTGAAGGATAAATACCGGCTACTTTATCCTTGGGTAAACGCTGCTGTAGTGCAGATGCGTCAGGTCCACCTATACCCAGCATCAAGATAGGATCTATTTCAGAGAGGATCTTTGGCCATATGCTTGCAACCACGGTTGAGTCGTATCGAGAATCATATAATTTAGGTACCAGCTCAACACCAAGTTCCTTCCCTTTTGTATCATTCCACCATTTGAAAACCGCAAGCCTAGCGGGGTCCACGAATTTCATGATATTCGCATAAGGCCCCGCATAATCTCCAAATACGGCCACCCCATACTTTTTAACTTCAGCCTGAGCCTGCCAGCTACCAAAGGTTAACGATAGAAAAACTGCCAAGATATAAATCCCTAATTTTCTCATCTTAGCCTCCTTAGATATAAGTTTGAATGACTCATAAATGCAAGAAGAAGCCTGATTAGAATCCCAATCCTCTTGCCTCTAACCTTTGCTCTATCCTAACCATCTTTTACGGCGTTTATAATGTTTGACTTCTCTGAAACTTTTAATATCTCCGGAAAAAGTCATACCCAAATAGAACTCTTTTATATCCTCATTTTCTCTCAATTCTTTGCCCGAGCCAGTAAGTACAATTCGGCCATTTTCAAGAACATAGCCGTAATCAGCAATAGTCAGAGCTGCCCTCGCATTCTGTTCTACCAATAAAAAAGTGACATCCTCTCTTTCTTTCATCTTGTAAACAAGATTAAAAATTTCATTTACGATTATGGGGGCCAGACCCAGAGAAGGCTCATCAAGTAAAATAAGTCTAGGTCTAGCCATCAAGGCTCGTCCCAAAAGCAGCATCTGCTGCTCTCCTCCTGAGAGGTATCCCGAGATATTGTTTTTCATCAACTCCAGCTTTGGAAAATAATTGTATACTTTAGATAAAGCATCTTTCAAATCGCTTCGTTCTTTGTGGAGATTTCCACCTACGATAAGGTTTTGTTCCACCGTCATATGTTCGAGAACCCTTCTGCCTTCCATAACTTGGACAAGACCCATTCTAACTAAATTTTGCGGTTCTTCTCTTCGAATTTCTTTTCCGTCAAAAACAATGCTTCCTGATGTAACTTCGCCGTCCTCAGACCTCAATAACCCTGAGATAGCCTTTAGAGTGGTAGTTTTCCCGGCTCCATTAGCTCCCAGAAGAGCAACTATACTATTCTGGGGCACATTGAAACTAATACCCTTTAGAACTAGGATGACGTCACTGTAAACAACTTCTATATTCTCTAACATTAGGAACATGTTTAAATCCTCATATAAAGAATAAATCCATTTTAAACTGTTGAGAAATTGTTTTTTTGATCTGTGATTCTCAAATTTTCATTCAAAGTATGACCCAGTTTCGTGACAAATTAATCCTAAATTTTGACTGTTTAATGAGGAAAAGGCCAAATTCGATATGTTTCCTTAATTATATTCCACCTATGCACTAACCCTCTAGGCTCAAATATAATAAATATCATAATGATTCCTCCAAGAAGCATATTCATAGATGCAAATACAATTGGGGCTCCTACTTGAGATAAGCCAGCTGCGAGTTGAGGACCTAAATAAGTAACTACTTCCTGAAATATTTGAACAACAACTGTCCCTATAATTGCACCTAAGATTGATCCCATACCCCCCACGATCAGCATGCCCAGATACCAGACAGAATACCAATGAAGTGGTTTAATAATAACGGACACCATGCTAAGAACGATTATCCAGAAAGC
>CAZVGY010000094.1:0-14127 GCA_964627015.1 uncultured Desulfobacteraceae bacterium | reverse complement strand
TGTCATGACGAGAACTTAGACTAAAATTTAAGTCCTGTTCTAGTCAAGACCCATTATTTTTTATCCAAACTCTGACTAACTTGCCTGAAAAACAGGATCAAACAGTAATTGTTCATTACTGTTTCGGTCAAACAGTTCGCCAGATTGTACTAGTTTGCGGTATTTAAATACTCTTTTATAGACTTCATCTACAGGTTCCTTCACCATCATTTTTTCTCTACTTGTAAAGGTTATGACAGTGTCAGGAGTAGCTTCCAGCGATTGAATCATATCCACATTAACAAATATACTTGAATTATCGAGCCTGGTAACTTCTATCATTTTTATGCCTCCTGTTTTTCTGACCGCCACCCTTAGTAAGAATCCTACCTTTTGAAAATAACAGGTACTGCCATATTTTCGGACACCTATATTTCCTATCGTTTAATACTGATCAGGTCAGAAAGAACCTCATCGCTGGTAGTAATTATTTTGGAACTTGCCTGAAAAGCTCTTTGAGTAGTTATCATCTTTACAAATTCCTGAGCCAAATCCACATTAGACATCTCAAGTGAGCTGGGACTGATAGTACCGAGCCTTGCACCTCCCGGAGTACCCGGAAGGGCGTCTCCTGAGGCAAGTGATTGTGCGTACAAGTTCTCACCGATCTTAACCAGCCCGTTATAGCTTCTGAAATCAGCAAGAGCGATTTGGTATAAAGGGGAGAGCTGGCCATTAGTATACGAACCGGTGACTATCCCCTCCTCATCAACAGCTACACTCTGGAGAGTGCCCGCGGGATAGCCATTTTGGTTAAGGAAAGTTGTGTTAGACGGAGATGAATATCCTGTAATACTGTCCTCGCTGTCAGTGAGGTGCCATTCTATTGAAAGGGGAGAGGCTCCGCTTGACATTCCTGTAATGGATATCAAAGGATTTGAGGACGGAAAGATCAACTGACCTGCAGTGTCGAACACAAGCGAACCGCTGGAGTTACAGGTTCCGTCTGATGCGCTTACAGACCAATCCCAGCCAGTTGAATTCCTGTTGAAATCGATAGATAATGAAATTGGGCTTCCCAGCGAATCATAAGCAGTTATGGTAGTTGAATAGGACTCAGAATCATGGCCCCCATCAAGAGTGACACTATCTGTTCCCAATCCTAATTCCCATGTGGCTCCGGGGTCATTAGGAATTGCTGTGTCAATTATCTCATGGCTCGCTATAGCATTGCAGATCTGTTCCTGAGTGGATACTCCGTCCTCAATAGCTACAGTCATTATACCCCCGCTGCAGGTGACTGACTCAGAACCCGCAGTCCCTCCATTTATAAGGTTTATCATTATATTGCCGGCATTACCCTTCTCAGCGGTAATAACTAAATGACTGTCCATTACGCCTTCAGCTGCACCTGGCTTGGCGGCGTTTGCATCCAGGTTTATGGTTGTATACATTTCACTTGTTGCCTGGGGAAGTGAAGTGCCAACAGGTATGACTATATCTGTTATTGACCCGAGCGCCTCTGAAGCGCTGTCCATCTCATACCCCTGGACTATAAATCCATCCGGATTTGTCAAATTTCCTTCTCTATCTAGGCTGAAGGCACCTGCACGGCTATAATAAGAAGAACCAGAGTCGTCACTGAGTATAAAGAAGCCGCGTCCATTAATAGCCAGGTCGTAAGGGTTGTTTGTACTTTCAAGTGATCCTTGAGACCACGAGGGGGTGGTCGCCCAGTATTGTACTCCTCTCCCGATACCACTAAGTGAAGAACCTTCCAGAGACTGGCTCAGCACATTTGCAAATGAAGAACTGTTAGATTTGAAACTCGTTGTATTAACATTAGCGATATTATCTCCAATAACGGTAAGGGCTGTTGCATTTGCATTCAAACCTGATATCCCGGCAAACAGTGAACCTATCATATCTAATCCCCCCTGTTTTTATAATTAACTTTAATTTCTTTATATTCCTATTCGTAGCTTTCACCGACACGAATCACATCACTGACCAATACCTCTTGATTACCGACTTTCAGGAAATCCCCTTCTTGTGAGAATCTAATGCCGGTTGCCTTTCCGCTTACCAGCGTTGACGTGCCTACTCCATTACCCCAAGGGTCAAAAGCCAGGACTTCGAATGAATAAGACCCATCGGCAAGCAAGTCGCCTTGGTTGTTAGTCCCATCCCATTTAATGCCCCGTTTTCCAGTTTCTAGCTCCCCTGCCTCTATGGTCTTGACTGAAACTCCAGAAGAGTCATAGATGTTTATAAAAGCCGCTTCCGCATCTTTTTCCAAGTCAAACCATATATCTCTCGCAACCCCCTTTTCCAGCGGGATGGAGTTGGCTGCCGCCTCTATAGTCTTCCCCACAAAATTTACCGCCTGAGACCTGCTAAGAGAAGCCTGATAAAATTTCATATATTCAAGATTATCATTAATATTGCCCAGCTGCTCCAGGGAAGTAAACTGGGCCAATTGGGCTGTAAATTCGGTACTCTCCATGGGCTCAAGAGGATCCTGATTTTTTAATTGAGCAACAAGAAGATTTAGAAAGTCGTCCTTGCCGAGAGCACTGATTTGTAAGGAGGAAGCACCCCGATCACCGCTGCCTACCATATCCAGTCCATTAATAGACATATTTAATCTCCTCGTAACCTGCCGTATTAATTCAAAACAGGAGTTTTATCCGGTAACGTTTTAGGGCACTGCCCGGCTTCACACAAAACAATCTATCAAGTTAGTACCGGTACCGCGCATTTGCACAGGCATACAATCCTCTTCCTCTTCCCCCTGTGAAGCCACATTGGCATCTTTATGCCTGCTGTCATCATGATTCAGTAAAGAAGACTGCTCATATTCTTCGTTGTATGTCTCCGGGCTGGAAGGTATAAAAACGTCAAGCTCATCTATGCGCAGGCCTTGATTCTGGAGGGCTGATCTGAGATGATTCAAGTTATCTTCAATTATCTCCCGGACCAATGGTGCCTCCGTCATTATCCTAACCATAACCCGGTCATTCCGCGTAGCTACCCTTATCTGTAAATGCCCTAAAAACTCCGGCTTTAGATCTATCTTAATAGTGTCCTGACCGTTCTTCGTATATAATAAAGTTTTTTCAACTATCTTATCTAATATCCCACGTCCAAATAATCGTCCGCTATCTTCACCGCGATCTTGCGTAAAAATAGCTTGAAGAGCTTTATCCGCTCTCTCACTGATCTGAGAGAAATACGCCTTTCCCACTTCATCAGGCATATCCTCACCGCGCGAAATGTTCAAATCCAGGATTTCCACTTTCGGATCACCTGTTCTTAAGCCCATTAGAGCTGTTCCATCCTGAGAACCGGCGTAATCCTGGAAACCTTCCAGGCCTTTCGACCCGTTAATGCTTTCGGCTGATAATAAAGCTGATAACATATTAGAGAGCTGACCCGAAAAGCCTTTCTCGCCATGCGCAGAAGCACTGATTGCTTGCGAGCTGGTTCCGCTGGTCGCTTCGGTTTTCATTTTCTCAGTAAGAGCCAGAAGGCAAGGATCTACCTTATGTTTCCCAAAGGCACCTTGCTTAACCCCTGGTCCGCTCTTAAATTTACCAGCCAATTTCGTCTGGCCTATTTTTTTTCCATGTTTTCAAGAAAATTCTGCAATGAAAATGGACTGGAAGGATAATCTTGCTTTTCAAATAGGCTCCCCTCACTCTCTATACTTAAGTCATTGCTAACTGGCCAAACCAACGGTCTTAGGGTTGGCGCCTTTCCCTTAACTGTCTCAGCTCTCGGCGACAGGCCGGAACAAAGGTCATTTGCGGACTGACTCCACATGTTCGATAAGGCTTTTTGCATGGTTGAATCCAAAGCTTTTGCACTTATCCGCCCTCCAATCTTTTCAACTAAAATCGGGACTTGATCTGTCCCCAGTTCACCAGAACATACAAGCGGCTCGTTAAAGACTTCAGAGTGAATTGTATCCAGGTCACGGAATTCTTCCGTAAGTACAGGAAGAAATCCCTCTTCAGGTCCCATACAATATCCATGAATGTGTTTGATATCCCCTGTAGTTGGCTGAGGTTCCAGAATACTTTTTTTACCAGTTCCAGAAGAAAAAGCAGAAGAACCACTCAGCATGTCACACATAGCGCAGCCGGCATTCTCACCCATAATCTCACCAGCTTTCGTTGCGCCTATTTTATTAAACCCAGCAAAACTGGTCTCAATTTCCACGTTCAACCTGCCTCATAACCTTTACGCAGTTCTCACAAATCTATTTACCGCAATCTCATTCATAAAATTCTGTTCGTCCTTTAATGCTTTTCTAATATGGGCTTTAAGACCTTTCTCCGCCAGCTTCTCCAGGCATTTTCTCTCCTTAACAGCCTGCATGAGCTTATGCCGTTTATGGTGCACATCTTTTTCATATGCCGAAACTAGCTCACCCTGGTTCTTTATTTTAACTGAAAAGTTCTTTAGAAAATCTATGTAAATCATAGATTCTGAAACACCGATGCCCTTGGTCTGCTTTCTGTGAAGCTCATTTAGCAATGTTTGTCTTCTCTCTAAAAATACCGCCAGGCTTTTCCTCTCTTGGGCCGCCAGTCTTTCAGCAGCAGCCAGTTCCCTTTGAATTCCCTCTTCGAGGGCTTTTCTGTGATTTAAAACCGGTTCCAGGCCAAACTTATACATGTGCTTGAACTCCTAAAGTTCACCCGAATAACTTTCCAAGCTGTTTAACGCTTTCATCGAACCTTATGTCCTCATCCATACCCTGCCTTAAATAGCTGTTCAATCTATCCATTAATTTTATTGCATAATCTATTCTGGCGTTGCTGCCCCTCACGTAAGCGCCGATGTTTATGAGGTCCTCAGCATTTCTATAGTCAGCCATAACACCTTTGAATCTGTTCGCGTTTTCTTTTTGTTCCGGTGTTATGATATCGTCCATTACCCTGCTGATGCTGTTTAATACGTCGATCGCTGGATAGTGTCCCTGAGTGGCCAAATCTCTGGACAAAACGATATGGCCATCCAGTATTGAGCGAACTGCATCCGCAATAGGGTCGTTCAAGTCATCCCCTTCAACCAGGACAGTATATAAACCTGTAATAGACCCATTATTAGACGAAGTCCCAGCTCTCTCTAGTAACCTTGGCAATGATGTGAAAACAGAAGGCGTGTAGCCTTTTGTGGTAGGTGGCTCGCCAAGGGCAAGCCCTACTTCCCTTTGAGCCATTGCAAATCTCGTCACAGAATCCATCATAAGAAGAACATGCTTACCCTCATCTCGAAAATATTCAGCAATCGCAGTTGCAATAAATGCACCTCTCATCCTTATGAGAGGCAGGTTATCCGAGGTTGCAACAATAACAACAGACTTTTGCAGCCCCGACTTCCCAAGCTCTTTTTCGATAAAATCATTTACCTCCCTCCCTCGTTCACCTATCAGTGCTATGACGTTTACATCAGCTTCGGTCTTTCGGGCTATCATCCCCAGCAGCACACTTTTGCCAACACCCGAGCCCGCAAAAATACCCATACGTTGACCGCGTCCCACAGTCAATAGACCGTTAACCGCTCTTATCCCCAGGTCTAACGGTTGTTTAATTCTTTTCCTATGTAAAGGATTAATCGCAGCGGCATGGACCGGATATTCCTTTTCAGCAGGAATGGGGCCTTTCCCGTCTATAGGATTTCCCAAACCATCTATAACTCTTCCGAGCAGCTTTGAACTGACTGGTAAGGCTGCCTTCTGGCGACAGGCAACCACACGACTCCCTTGCCCAATTCCGTGCATATCACCCAGTGGCATCAAAAGAATCTTATCATCCCTGAAGCCCAGAACCTCCGCTCTTACCTTACGTACCCCTTCATACGGAAAAATATCACATATTTCACCCAACCTGGAGGCAGGACCATTTGCTTCCGTGACAAGTCCAACCACCTTGGTTACTTTTCCATTGGCACTGATAGTTGCTGCGGAATCCAGGGTCATATGATATTTTTTAAAATCTATAGCGCTGTTCATTTTTAATTCCCCAACTTCTCCGACGTTATCCCCCGATACTCTGAGTTAAAGGCTTCTTCAATAATCTGAAGCTGTTTTTCTATTCTGGCATCCACATCACCCAGCTCAGATTCTATGAAGCATCCGCCCACTTCTATCGTCGAATCCTCTATAAAAGTGATCCTTTTCGGATCTTCCAAAAAATTGCGCACCCTGCGACCATCCTCCATCAAAAACTTAAAATCGGCCGGATTTATTCTTATTTTTATCTTGCCATGATCAGCAACGCTTTTTAGTGCCTCCTTAATGACGTTTATTACTACCTCTTGATTTTTGTCTGCTTCAAAACCCACGACCTTCCGGGCAATGGCCAAAGCCAGATTAACCACCTCTTTTTCCGCGTCGCGGCAGATTGATTCTTTTATTTCGCTCACCTCTTTTAAGAGCTCACAAAACTTATTAAGAATCGGCTCCACCTTCTTTCTGCCCGATTCCAATCCTATCTTCTCCCCCTTTTTGTAGCCTTCGGCGTATGCATTTTCCTCGATTTCCCTGGCCCTGTCTTCGATGTTATCTATATTGTCCTTAGTTATCTCCTTACTTTTTTCAGGTTTATTATAAACTCTGCTGTCATTATTGAAATTAGCTAATTGAAACTTCTCTCCCTCGGCCAGGTTTCCACCAATGCAAACACTGTCATCGCGATTGATCGCTGGAAGATAATAGAGCTTTGAGCGATCCTTCTGTAAGGTTTCGTTGTCTTCGCTGATATTATGCAATGAGTTGTTCTCCTTTCCTTCCACTGATGATTATTTCCCCCTTTGCCTCCATGTCCTGTATTATCCTGGTAATCTTTTGCTGTGAGTCTTCCACCTCCTTCATCCTCACAGCACCCAATGATTCTATTTCCTCACCCAGCATTTCGCCTGCTCGTTCAGACATGTTCTGAAGAACCTTTTGCCTCACTGCTTCAGAAGCAGCCTTCAGAGCTATTGCAAGCTCTTTGGATTCCACATTCCTTAGAAGCTTCTGTAATCCTTTATCGTCAACCAGTATCAAATCTTCAAAGACAAACATTTTCTGTTTTATTCGGGCCGCTAATTCAGGGTTATCTTCCTCTGTCTCACTCAGGATCAGTTCTGCTGAAATCGAATCAATTTGATTCAATATCTCGGCTACCTGGCTGACACCACCTGTCTTATGAGTGCCTGTAGTCTTTTCATTCTTCAGTACATCCTCAAATACCTTATCAATCTCTTCAACCATACCGGAAATCACTTTGTCCAACTCTGAAATCCTCAATATTATGTCCGTCCTCATATTCTCGGGCATTAAAGAAAGGACCTCACTGGCCTTGTCAGAATTAAGATGTGCGATAATAATTGCAATTGTCTGGGGATGTTCATCCTTTATCAACTCCGCGAGGTGATCACCTTCCAAAGACTGCAGCGCCTGCAGATTAGCAGACCCCTGAGTTAGATCTCCAGCTTGGATTTTTTCGACCTTTTCTCTGGCACCGGTAGTATTGCCTCCTGTCTGATGTGGCTGGGACTGACTTACAATCTCAATAAATTCTCCGGCAACTTTTTCCGCCAAATCAACTGGCATAGTTCCTATTTTAGAAAGATGGCTGCTTAGCAGCTCCCTTTCATTCTCGCTCAATCCGTTCAAAATATCCTTCGCCCTTCCCTGTCCCATTGCCTGAACAAGTATGGCGGCCTTAAGAGGGCCAGCCAAATTTTTTGTATCCATTTTTACTTATCCCGTCTGCATTACCAGTCTTTCAAAAGTGCTTCATATAAGCTTATTATGTTACTTCATGAACGATCGTCTCTAAGCCATTCCTTAAATACGGCGAGAGATTGACCTTTATCCGCTGTCAGCATTTCTAGTGCCTTCTCTCTAAAAGGCAATTGTTTTTTATCATATTCACTTTCTATCTCCTCAATGGTCTTGGGAAGCTGGTGTATTACTTCCATACCACCTGCATAACCCGAAGTGAGCCACTTTACCAAGGGTCTAACTACGAACATAAAGGTAAAAATAAGGAATATCCCTAAAGTCCCATATTCTGCAAGAGAAGCGTATTCCTTAAAAATGGAAATCAATCCTTTTTCCTCTCCTGCTGGTTGATCTTTAACTTGTTTAATGCTGGAAGTCTCAAATGGTATGTTTGCTACTTCTATCTCATCACCCCTTTTTGGATCGAAATTTACCGCCTTCTTAATTATATTCTCAAGCTTCTCCATTTCCTCTTTGGTTCTAGGAAAATATTTCCGTACTTCTTCCTCATCCTCTCCCTTAACAGTCTTGTATGTCCCGTCAACAATAACAGCAACAGATATCCTGGAAATCTTGCCTGTTGGTTCCACAATGTGACTGGTAATTTTGCCTATTTCATAATTCACAGTCCGATCCTGTTTTCTGAAACCAGAGGTACTGTTTTTTGCCCCTTCACCTAAGTCCTGCTCAGTCATATTAGATACAACACCGGGTACTCCCACCGCATTCATGTCATCTCTGGTAGAAGAAGAGCTGAGAACCTGTTCGCTCCTTATGACCTTATTTTCCGGGCTGTATCTCTCTTCGGTTTTTTCGTGTTTCTTAAAATCCAGAGAACACGATACTTTCACAATTGCCTTGTCAGGCCCAAGGGCCTTTTCAAGCATTGTTCTTAAATCGTTCTCAAAATCGTCTTCTACTCTCTCCCTGAGTGCTAACTGGTCCGAACTTTCATGAACCCCAGTTGTACTCTTGTCTTTTACCCCTGCTAGAATTTTTCCATTAATGTCCACAATGGTTACGTCTTTTGAGTCCAGGCCGCAAACACTAGATGAAACCAAATGGACAATACCGTTTACCTGATCCTTTCCAAGCCATTTTCCGGGTCTGAACTTCAATACAACCGAGGCGCTAGAAGGCCTATCTTCCTCGATAAACAGCGATTTGGGCGGAATTACTATATGCACTCTTGAGCTTTCCACCTCGGCAAACCCATTAATCGTTCTGACCAATTCACCCTGCAGTGCCCTTTGATAGTTCACATTCTGAACAAACTCGGTCATACCTATTTTGGTATCATCAAAAATTTCAAAACCGACTGCACCGCCTCTAGGTAACCCCCGGGAAGCCAGATCAAGTCTGGTCTCATATATCTGATCCTTGGGAATAAGAATGGAAGTGCCGTTAGAAGAAATCCGGTAGGGAATTTTCAGCTCTTTTAGTTTCGGCAAAATAGTTCCAGCATCATCCGGTGCTAGATTTGAGTAAAGAATCTGAAAATCAGGTCTGCCTGTCAATGTTGTTAGAAGTATAAAGCCTATAATCGTGGAGATAATTAATACAAAAAGGGTAATCCTTTTCCCCGGAGTAATGTTATTATATATTGTTTTTGCCTGAGAAAAAAAATCATTCAATACCATGTCGTTTCACCCTTCTAGAGCTGCATCCTCATGATTTCCTCATAAGCCGAAACAATCTTATTCCTGATTTGCATCATTAACTGCAATGAGACATCGGCCTTCTCAAGTGCGATCATGGTCTTATGTATGTCCTCCGCCTTTCCTACAGCCAGATCGACAGATGCCTTTTCCGCTGCCTTATGTAGTTTTGAGACTTGGCTTATGGCATTTTCCAGGGTCTCAGAAAAAGACTCGCCAGTCTTTTCTGGTTCGGGTCTTCTAATGATCTGGCTATTTAACAGCCTCTCCGTTACATTCTGTAAGTTTATATCTTTCATTACTAACGACCTATCTCCATTGCCTTCATGGCCATTTTTTTCGTAATATTGATAGCTGTTACGTTCGCCTCATAACTTCGGCTTGCGGATAGCATATTTACCATCTCTTCTATCAAATTGATGTTGGGCATCGATACGAAGCCCTTTTCATCAGCATCCGGGTGGCTGGGGTTATATTTTGTGAGCGCTGGCCTGGGATCAATGGAAATGCCCACCACTTTTACCGCTGTACCTTTGCTGGTTGAATTGGACTCCAATGTCTTCTGGAATAAAGGTTCATCCTGAACAGCGGCGAAAATGACATCCTTTCTCTGATAGGGACCTCCTGTAGGAGTGCGGGTTGTATTTACATTTGCCAAATTACTCGAAATCACATTCATACGGGTACGCTGTGCAGTGAGCGCTGATGAACTGATACGAAGAGAATCAAGAAAATTCATCTCTATCTATCCCCTCCTTTAATTATATTTTTCAGGCCGGAGAATTTCCTGGACACAACCTGAGCCACTGCATTGTACATAAGGCTATTTTCAGTCAGCCTGCTCATAATTTTGTCCATATCCACAGTATTTCCATCTCCAGTTTCGATAAATTCAGAAGACTCATAGGCCTGATTACGAATATTCAGGGGACCGGTATCCCTTGCATGAATATGTTTTGGATCCGTTATTTTCAGAACCGGCCTTTGATCCGTCTCTACAAATTTCGCCATTTCCTCCTCAAACATAAAATCAAAGTCCTTGTAATTGGGTGTATCAGCATTTGCAATACCTGAAACTATCACACTGTGTCTCCTTGACCTGAGGTCCAGAGCCTTTTCAAGAACTTGCAATGTTCCATCGAATATCCCTTGAACTTTCATTTCCTGTCTTTTCCTTTTTATATGTATGGTTATATTGAAGAGCAAATAGCGTACCAAGTCATCGCATTGTTAGAAGCTCTTCCAAGTCTTTGAAAAACGACACGTTTTTATTTTAGCTTAAAAGTATTCCCACTATTGGGGACGTTAGTTTTTTCCGAAGAGGAAAGATTTACCCACTATCAAAGTTCTGCTTTCATGCAATTCTTTCTAAACATTGGCCGCGTCCATTTTCTTTGTATTCTCTCAGCTTGTTCCTGAGCGTTCTGATACTAATTCCAAGAATTTCAGCCGCGTGTGTGCGGTTTCCGCTTACCTCTTTTAGTGTTTTAAATATCAGTTCCTTTTCCATTTCTTTTACAGACAGTCCTACTTTTATGCTTGAGTTACTCTCGCCTTTTTCTGTGCTTTCCAGAAGCAGATGTTCTTGTGAAATCATACTTCCATCGGTAACAAGCACAGCCCTTTCAATAACGTTTTCAAGCTCCCTGACGTTTCCTTTCCAATCATATTTCATAAGAAGAGAGAGCGTCTCCTTAGAGACCATTGGGGTCTCCTTATTGTTTTCCAGACTGAATTTCTTCAGAAAATAGTCCACTAAAAGAGGAATATCCCGCTTTCTATCTCTTAGAGATGGTACAAAGAGAGGAAACACATTTACTCTGTAAAAAAGATCCTCCCTGAATTCTCCCTTTCTCACCGCCTGTTTTAAATCGACATTACTAATTGCGATTACTCTAATATCGAGGGACACCGGCTTTTGACCACCAACCCGGTCCACCTCTCGTTCCTGTAAAACCCTCAGGAACTTTGCCTGGAGAGGCATAGGCATCTCGCTGATCTCATCCAGTAAAATAGTTCCCTTATTAGCAAGCTCAAATCTGCCGGCTTTCCTGCCAATCGCTCCGGTAAAAGCTCCCTTTTCATAACCGAACAGTTCGCTTTCCGCCAGGCTTTCCGGTAGAGCAGCACAGTTAACCGTGACATATGGCATTTCCCTCCGGCCACTCTGCTGGTGGATATAATGCGCTAGCAATTCCTTACCTGTGCCACTCTCACCCAGGATAAGAACAGTTGCGTTACTGGAAGCTACGCTTCTGGCCAGGGCCATAGTCTTTTTCAGTGCAGAATCCTGGGTTATGATCATCTTGTTATTGGACCGTTTTCTTTGCCCACCTCCATTTGATCCATTCTTCGAATTCCGCACTGTACCAATGGCATTCTTCACCGCCTTTTCAAGGATGTCCGGAGTAAAAGGCTTTAAAATATAATCCGATGCCCCTGATTTCATTGCTTCAACAGCGTTTGCGACAGTCCCATAACCGGTTATTATTATGACCGGGATATGAGGAGCAATGCTTTTCATCTTCGCCATAACCTCTAGGCCTGACATACCAGGCATCTCATGGTCGGTGATAACAACCTCAAACTTCTTCTGCCCGAACATCTCTAGGGCCTCACTTCCGCTGGATACCGTTTCAACATGATAACCACTAAGATTTAGAGAGTAATCAAGAGTTGTCCTTATATCAGGTTCATCATCTACTACCAGTATAGCTCCTCTCTCAATCATGCCTCTCTCCGTCTATACTGATGTTTTTCT
The DNA here is from genome assembly GCA_964627015.1 of uncultured Desulfobacteraceae bacterium. GTDB lineage: Bacteria > Desulfobacterota > DSM-4660 > Desulfatiglandales > Desulfatiglandaceae > CAZVGY01. The sequence continues at coordinate 1,946 of CAZVGY010000094.1, read as the reverse complement.
ATATAATGACAATGATGTAATAGCTCTCTCATTACCCTCATCCTTTTTGATACAGTTTTTATGATTTCTTCATTAGGTGCTCTTCCAGTACAAATGGCAAAAATTATGCCATCCGCTATGTAGCTAAAAGTGGCCTGTGAGAAAATTTGAATATGCTGCATAGCATAAGACCTGTTTAATACAATTGAAGTAACAAAGCCTTATTTGTCATGGTTTAATAGATAAAAAAAACTCTGGCAGAGCCCAAAACCATTATTAAAGATAATATGATTAGAGATCCAGGAGGCTGATTCTATTATAAAGGTAGGATTCGGTCGGTGTTTTCTTTAGTTTCAAACTATGAGAAAGCGGAGTTTGTGTCAAGATCTAAAAGCAACACGTCACTTCTTTGACGCCCACATTTGATTTCAAACAGAGCATTGTTGTAAATGGTGTCTCTTTATCTTTTCCACAAGGGTTGTTCTATTTAGCTGGAGCAGTTTTGCTGCTTTATTCTTAACCCATTTACTCCTTTCCAGAGACTGCACTATAAGGGCCTTTTCAAATTCTGTGACAGCGGTACTTAGACATATACCCTCTTCGGACAACTCAACCTTGGGCAGAGATAAGTTCCCTGTATTAGTCCTCATCCTCTCGGGTAAGTCCTGTGGCAGAATAATTCCCTTCTCTTTAATTATTACAAGCCTTTCGATCAGATTTTTCAGTTCTCTTACATTACCCGGCCAGGGGTATTTAAACATCATCTCCATGGCATCGTTTGAAATGCCCTCGATCCTGCGGCCTTTCTCCTTATTGAACTTCTCCAGAAAATGAGATACTAAAAGAGGCGTGTCCTGCTTCCGCTCTCTCAGAGGTGGAAGGAATACAGGTATCACGTAGAGGCGATAAAAAAGGTCTTCCCGAAAATTTCCTCTTTCAACCTCCTCTTCAAGATGACGATGGGTAGCCGCAATAACTCTTACGTCTATTTTTATTGTCCTGGCACCTCCTACACGTTCAAATTCCCTTTCTTCTAGGGCCCTCAAAACCTTTACCTGCAGCTGGGGACTCATGTCTCCTATCTCATCCAAAAAAATTGTTCCCCCGTCAGCCATCTCAAATTTTCCCGGTTTTGCCGAAGTAGCGCCGGTGAAGGCTCCCTTGACATGTCCGAAAAGTTCACTTTCAAGCAAGTTCTCAGGGATTGCACCGCAGTTTATGGCAATAAATGGCTTATTCTTTCGATAGGACTGCCTGTGAATAGCCTTCGCTATTAGCCCCTTACCTGTACCACTCTCACCCATTATTATAATAGTACTATCACTGTCAGCCACTTTTCCGATCAAATTGAAGATATCAAGCAATTTATCGCTACTGCCGATAATTTCCTTGCGGAAATCATTTTTCACAGGCTCTCTATCATCACCGGCATTGTCACGATCTATTCTATGCTCTTCCGAAACATCCTCGTGTACAGGCAATTCGAGATACAAGATACCGCCTCCTTTCGCAAGACAGTTGATCCAATTCCCCACTCGCCTCAGAACAAATTTTATAGGAGATGCTACAAAATTCATGCCAGATAGAGCAGCATTAAAAAAAGCCTCTCAGGCTCATAGAGCCGACTAAACGATTGTTTCAACAGTATTTTATTAATGTGAGGACAAATTCTACAGGTGGCAGAAAGAGAAATGATTTCACCCCAACTGGTTTGGAAATATTCAGATATTCAAATACTTGTAAAGAATAGTGATAACCACGCGCATGGTCTTAGTGGCCGGGGGAAAAATAAATCAGATACATTTTGCAGAAACATGGGTTAGGGTAGCCTACTCCACCGGATATTGAAAATCTCTTTAAAGCCCTATCAAGATGTAGGCGTTCTCTAAGATGTCCACTGCTTAATAAAACAAGGGTCTTGACTAGAACAGGACTTAAATTTTAGTCTAAGTTCTCGTTATGACAAA
>CAZVGY010000093.1:0-14435 GCA_964627015.1 uncultured Desulfobacteraceae bacterium | reverse complement strand
TAAAATGTTACTAAAAATGTTCAGGGAAAACCCCCTGTTCTAGTCAAGACCCTTGAGAAATTTGCTTGAAGCCAAATCCTTTCTCAGCTAACTGAAAGGCCTCTGTATACCCCCCCCGGCCGGACATTCATCGCCCAATATTCTCTCTCCATTTCTAGAATCCTTTTCAGCTCGACCACTAACCGATGTTTCAGGTTTATTTGGGTTGATAGTTTCAGGTAATGAGCCTTCTTGTTTTCTCAGGTTGTCAAAAATCTTTTTAAATTGTTGCCTGGATTCCATAATTAATGACCTTGTATAGACTTTCATATGCTTTGGAGTTATGCGCTTGTCAGTCGATCTCCTTTTATTCCATCTTTGTCCTAAAACATAACAAAGTGTCATCAAACAACAAATCAGCCCCAGTACATCCATTGCTATTGCCCAGGATTCAATAGTAAGTAAAGTCACTTCGTCACCCCTCCTGCTTTTGAGGTATTAGACACGTATATCTATAAGCTTTTCACGAATTTCATCCTCTTTCCCTTTACCGATTTTCTCCCGCTCTTCTGAATCGCAATCCATTTTTCTTTCATGACTGGACTCCCCCTCTGGACAACCGGAACCTTCGGCCTTTAGGAGCATTCCGCCCCTTCTCTTTTCTTTTTCCTCACCTAGCCTTTCCTCGAATTTCTTTTTCCTTTCTTTTGAATTTTCCCCGTTCGTTTGTTTTATACCACTGGCTCGTGATACTAATGGGAATAGATTTTGGCTATCCAGACTCTCAAGCATGACGTTCACTCCCAAATATCAGGATATCAGGCTAACTTTTGCCATATACCACCTACGCTGGTTTGTATATGGCTCCTCCTTTAAGCAACAGGGCGGCAACTAATCATCTATCATACCCTCTTTCTTCAACCTTGTGCGGATCTTGATCAAGGCCTGTGAGTGTAGCTGAGAGACCCTCGATTCTGTTATCTCCAATACCGCACCTATTTCCTTCATTGTTAGTTCATCCCAGTAATACAGTGAAATTACCAGCTTTTCCTTTTCAGCCAGTTGTTCGATCGCCTTTGCAACGGCGTTCTCCATTTCCTTCAAATTGATCAGGGTGGTAATGTCATAGCATTCATCATTCTCCATAAATTCCAGGAGACTTTTCTTTTCCTCTCCAGAGCCATACCCGATATCTTTTAAACTTATAAAAGATATGCAGGAAAGGTTTTTTAGCTCATAGAATGCATCAAGGTCCATGCCAAGCTCTTCAGCTATCTCTTCGTCCGCCGGCCCTCTCCCCAAGGTTTGCTCCAACCGTACACGTGCATTCGACAACTCACGGCTCTTCTTTCTACTCGATCTGGAGAGAAAATCTCTGGACCGCAGCTCGCTAAGCACCGCACCTCTTATTCGAAAAATTGCATAAGTTATAAACTTATTATCTCTGTCGGAGTCATAACGTTCCACGGCCTCTAACAGGCCTATAATGCCGGCACTTACCAAATCTTCTATGTCGACGCTTGGTGGAATATGGATTGCCATTCGATTAACGATCCGTTTTACGTAAGGGAGATATTTGGTTATCAGCAGCTCCCTTTGAAGCAACTTTTCTTCTTCAACTTCCCTGATTCTTGTTTCTGCGAGTGGCATATCAAGCTTCCTTTTTCATAATTTTCCGGTTGTTCAGTCGATTTCCTTGCGAAAAAACAAATCCAAAAGAGAACTGGGGTGGCGTTTAGAAATATTTCTGTGGCTGGAATTACAAATACCCTTAGCTATAAATGCAATACTCCTGCTTGCAACACTGTCTGGACAGGCTTCACACACCAGCTTTTGACGTCTGACACTCTTGGTGACGTTATTGTCAAAAAGTGTATGACCAATATATTCTATAGAAATATCCAGGAATCTTCCGGCTACTAGATTAAGTTGATTAAATACCTCTCGGGCCTCAGCCACATTTACAGCCTGGTTAACAATCAGCTTAAAGTTTTTTTCTGAATACTTGAGAGAAAGGACCTTCATCAGAGCATATGCGTCAGTAATAGATGTAGGGTCAGGAGTTACAACTACAAATATCTCCTGTGCTGTAGTATTAAAATGCATCACATTCGAAGAAATACCTGCTGCCGTATCAATTAGTAAAATATCAATAGGGTTAATCATAGTGTCAAACTTTATAAGGAGTTCTGTTTTTTGATCCTCCCTCATGCGTGTGAGTTCCTGAATACCAGAAGCTGCGGGAAGAACCTTTAGCCCCCCCGGACCATCAATCATAATTTCTTCAAGACTGTTTTCCCCTGAAATTACATGTGAGAGATTAAATTTAGGAGTCAGCCCCAGCAAAACATCGACATTTCCCAGACCCAGATCCGCATCCAGAATGAGCACCTGTTTTCCTAACCGGCTAAGTGCAAATCCGAGGTTGGCTACGATGTTTGTTTTACCTACACCTCCCTTTCCACTGGTGATAGAAATAATCCTTGTATTATTTTCTCTTTTTTTAACTGCATCTTTAGATGACCTAGCCTGCTTCTCTCCAAATTTTCCCATCAGAGCTATTACCTTGTTTGAGGGCTCATGCTGCTTCATATTTCTCTCCCATATCTCTCAATACTGTTAAGCTCCCGCTGCTCTTTTTCTATCATCCCCATAATAAAAAACCGTTTCCTCACTTATGCCCCTGCTTGGATGGCATAGACTGCATGGCTTCAGATGGCTTTTCGTAACTTCCTCCCAGCATTTAAAAATTACCAGATTTTCCTTCTTGATCTTCTTTACCCATCTACAATCTGGACAGTGAAAAACATGAGAGATCCTATTAGCGATGTAAACTTTTCTATTTTTCTCTGCCGTGAAACCTTTTTCTGTTTTTACGGTACGATCTAGAGTTCCTACTACAAAGATATCATTTTTTGACTGGCCAGTAATAAAGCTTGACAGTTTCTCCACGCTTGCCACCTCTATATCTTCCGGAACTTCCTGACCGTTTGTCAGAAATGATACCGGTATTTTGGATCTAACAGACAGATTAAACAGGGCACTATAAGAGGATGTCTCATCTAGCTTGGTAAATATAAGTCTCTTAATCGGCAGTACACTGAACCTTTCCATAATTTCTATTAGATCTTCCTCTTTTGTGGTCGCGCTCATTACCAGGTGAATCTCCACAACGGACCCGCTTCCAAATATTTCGCTTAATTCTAGGATTTTTTGATCATCTTTTTGACTCACACCAGTTGTATCAATCAATATGAGATTTTTGTCCTTTTGCTTCCTGATGAACTCCCTGACTTCCCTTCTGTTCGAAGCTACGCCCATGGATACCCCTATTATCCTTGCATACGCTCTCAGCTCTTCTAACGCTCCGATTCGGTATTGGTCAGTTGATAACAGGGCTAAATTAGTCTCCCCCTGTATTACGTTTCCAGCAGCGAGTTTAGCTATTGTACTAGTCTTACCCACACCAGTGGGCCCCATCAGCGCTATAATTTTTTGTGCTCTGCCACTGGTTGTTAATGGACCAGCTATTATACCCATTTGTTTCAGAATGCCGGGCAGATATGGTTTTAACTCTTTTACATGTGAAATAGCTGCCTCCACGTTTAATTTCGTTAGATTGGCTATAATTTTATTAGCTATATCTTTGTCCACACCTCGGAAAATCAAATTCCGCTGTAATGTTTCAGTTAATATATGGTCTTTAGTGGTTGGCTTTACTTCTGCTTTGCGAATGCTGCTCCTGAACCCCAACAGGTTCCTCTTTTCATAGAATGAGGCAGCATTTGCTGTTTGTTTGTTTCCTTTTGATTTGATCTGGCTCTTTAAAGAATGTTTTTCGCCTGGGCCAACGGAATTCATTTTATTTACGTTTTGAAGACGGCTACAGTCTATCGCAGCCGTAACCTCAACGGCTGGCCTTTTTGGAATTCCAAGTATTCCCTTGTCTGGTTTGAGGCTTCTGGCAGAAAGGATTACCGCTTCAGGTCCGAACTCAGCTTTGATCGATCTTAGGGCAGCCGTCATATCCTGGGCTTCAAACCTTTTAATCTGCATCGCTTATCCCCACTACTCCCAATGATTCAATCTCTACATGGTTCAGTATCTCGTTGTATGAAAGCACCACCAAACTTGAGGAAACCCTACTCACAAATTTTTTAAAATGAGGCCGCAGCTGGGCAGAGCAAAGTATTACAGGTTGATGGTTCATTGCCAAAAAATTTTCAAGACTGCGTCTTACCGCCTTTATAATTTTCTCTGCAATATCAGGCTCAATAGCTACGAAAGTACCTTGATCTGTCTGCTGCAGAGATTCCGAAAAAACCGTTTCGATACTCTGGTCGAGTGTCATCAATGGTATCTTTCCTGCAGGAGTAACATATAGATTTACTATTGTCCTGGCCATAGACTGTCTCACATGCTCAGTCAGGACAGACAGGTCTCTGCTCATAGGAGCCCAGTCAGCCAGTGCCTCAAGAATTGTAGGCAAGTCGCGCACGGGTACCCGCTCAATTAACAGATTCTGAAGGACTTTCACGACTGCGCCCAGTGGAAGTAAATTTGGAACCAGTTCTTCAACAACCTTCGGGTGTGTCTCCTTTAGGCCATCGAGAAGCTGCTCGACCTCCTGCCTGCCTAACAATTCGTGAGCGTGGCGCCGTATAACTTCCGAAAGGTGTGTGGTAAGAACAGTCGGCAAATCTACCACGGTATATCCCATTGTCACAGCCTTTTCCTTTATTGAATCCTTTATCCAAAAAGCCGGCAATCCATAAGTAGGCTCTTTAGTTTTAATACCTTCTATCTTGTCTCTGGCGGTCCCTGGATCCATGGCAAGGTAGTGATTAAGTAACAGTTCCCCTTTTGCTATCTCGTGCCCCTTAAGTTTGATAGAGTACTCGCCCGGTTTTATCTCCAGATTGTCCTGTATATGAATGGGAGCGACGATGACCCCTATCTCATAGGCGATCTGTCTCCTCACTGCCTTAATCCTATCAAGTAATTCACCGTTCTGCTCAACGTCCACCAAGGGTATGAGACCAAAGCCTACTTCAAGTGACAATAAATCAAGCGGTGGAAGAGCTTCTATTCTTTCAGCTAAAGGAGGAGCCTTGTCCTTAGCTTTTCTTACTTGACTCTTATCAACTGCAGACCTCTTTTTCGACTCTGACGCTGCATAAGCAGCTCCTCCGGCTGTGGCCGCCAAAATAAAAAAAGGAATACCAGGTAGCTTCGGGACAAGGCTGAATCCAAAAAGCACACATGCAGTAATGGCGATAGCTCGAGGCTGCATCATTATCTGTGAACCTATTTCTCTCCCAAGACTACCCTCGGAACCAGCTCGGCTTACAACAATTCCAGCTGCAGTTGATATAATTAAAGCTGGTATTTGACTTACCAATCCGTCTCCGACAGTCATCAGGGTATAATTCTGAGCAGCCGAATAGAAACTCATTCCGTTCTGGAACACTCCGATGGCAAACCCTCCGACAATGTTTATTAATGTGATTATCACGCCGGCTATAGCATCACCTCGGACAAATTTACTGGCGCCGTCCATTGCACCATAAAAATCCGCTTCCCTGGCAATTGCGTTTCTTCTTTCTCTGGCACCTTGTTCATCAATAAGGCCAGCATTCAGGTCTGCGTCTATACTCATCTGTTTTCCTGGCATTGCATCCAGAGTAAATCTTGCAGCGACCTCCGCTATCCTTCCCGCGCCCTTTGTAATTACAACGAAATTTATTATCACAAGGATAAGAAAAACGATTGCGCCAACAAAATAATTTCCTCCAACAACAAAACTGCCAAAGGCCTTTATAACCTTCCCGGCCGCCATCGTGCCCTCGTCTCCATGCAACAGGATTATCCTTGTGGAAGCTACATTGAGAGACAATCTAAACAGTGTTGTCAGCAGTACGATCGAGGGGACTGCGGAAAATTCCATCGGCTTTAAAATATACGTTGCAACAAGAATTACAATCAGTGAAAATGTTATATTAGTGGCAATAAATACATCTAGTAATATAGATGGCACGGGTATTATCATAAGCACTAGTATGCCAACCACGGCCGTTCCGAGAATGACATCCGCATTATTACTTAATGAGCGAACCTGTCCTGACTTCTGTATTACATCTGCCGTACTCACGTTAATTTTCCTGTTTCTGCAAACCGGTTAAATTTTCTTTTTCTTCAGCCCATATACATAAGCCAAAACCTCTGCAACCGCCCGGTAAAGGTTCACCGGAATATAGTCCCCGACTTCCACAGCCTTGAAAAGGGCCCGGGCCAGGGCTTTTTGCTCAACCACCGGGATGCCGTTCTCTTTTGCAATTTTTTTGATTCGTTCTGCAATAAATCCCGCTCCTTTGGCAGTTACCTGTGGAGCGGCCATATCTTCCAGCTTATATTTTAGTACTACAGCAAGCTGGGTTGGATTGGTTATAACCACATCAGCGTGGGGTACTTCATCCATCATACGCCTCCTGGCCATTTCCCTCTGGGCACTCCTGATTTTCGCCTTAACTGAAGGATCGCCTTCTCTCTGTCTTGTTTCATCTTTAACTTCCTGCTTGCTCATCTTTAAATCTTTTTCATGCTGCCAGCGCTGAAAAGCATAATCCAAAGCAGCTAGCCCGAATAGGACCAGGCAGGTGAAACACCATATCTTCAGTGCAACTTTCCCTGCAAAGCCCGCGATTTCCCGCACTTCCATCTGAATAAGGCAAGGAAACGCCTCTGCTTCTTCCTTTACCACCAGAAAAGCAATCCCGCCCACAAGACTAATTTTAATCAGTGATTTGACCAATTCAGCAAAAGATTTTAATGAAAACATCCTTTTAAGCCCCTTGACGGGATCAAGTTTTGACAGCTTTGGGCTTAAACTTTCCGTGTTAATCATTAATCCTATCTGGGCTATGTTAGCGCCTATACCTGCTATAACAACTAGAAACATCAAAGGCATCAAAACCAAAAATAATTCCCAGCAAACTTCCTGAAATAAGTTATAAATTGATACCTCCTGAAACTGGAAAGTCCCCATATTCCTGAAAATCTCTTTCATGATTTCGGAAATTTGCCAGAACATCCAGGAACCCAGGAAGAAGAAAACAACTAGTGCTGCTGTGAGCACAAGGGCCGATGGAACCTCCCTGCTCTGTGCTACCCGTCCCTTTTTTCTGGCGTCTTCGCGTCGCTTAGGTGTTGCCTGCTCGGTTCTTTCCTGATCTTTTCCTTCTGACACCAGCCTGTCCTCTTCCTACATACCTTTTAGCATAAGTATAATTCCTTCGCTGAATCCATCGAATATTCGCCGTAAAAGAACAGATAACAGGGGAAAGGATAGGGCCAAAAATACAAATCCGATCACGATTTTCACTGGAAAAGCCACAATGAAGATATTCATCTGGGGCACAGTCCTCGCCACTAATCCAAGAGCTGCACTGGTAAGCAGAAGGATAATCATAACGGGTGCCCCTACTTTCACTGCAATAATAAACATATCTCCTGCGAGCTTTATCAGATGTCCAATCAATGGAGTGCTGTATTGAAAGTCTAAGATAGGCACCAGGTCGAAGCTTTTCACTAAGGCCTTTAAAAATTCGTGGTGGCCATCAGCAGCCAGAAATATGAACATGGCAAATAGATTTGTTAGCTGTGCCACGACTGAAGACTGTGAGTTTGATATAGGGTCCATCACATTCGCGATTCCTAAACCCATCTGAAAACCGATCATTTGTCCTGCCAGTTGGATTCCTGCAAAAAACATCCATACAGAAAGACCAATAACCGCGCCCAGTAAAATTTCTACAAAAATACCGATTACAAGAGGAACCGGCTGAGTCAGAAAGGTAGAAGGCGCATCCAGTATCGGAAACAGAACAAAGCTTAAGGAAAGCGAAAACCAGGCTTTCACTATTATTGGGATATTCCGGCTGCCTAATACCGGAAGGGTAAAAATAAGGGCGCTTACCCGCAGGAAGATTAGAAAAAAAGCCTGAATCTGAGCTATAGGAATACTGATCGTTGTCATAGCTAGTCACTAGTCATCTGAATGGATCAAAGGCTCACTTTCATCGAATCCATGTTGGAATTCCAGTAATAAGACCCTGGGTGAAATCAGTAATTACCTGGAGCATCCAGGGAAAAAATAGGAGTATTGCAATACCCACAGCAATCATCTTTGGAATAAAAACCAAAGTCATCTCATTGATCTGTGTAGCTGCCTGTAACATGCTCACCAGAACTCCGGCGATCAAACCGGAAGCTAGAATTGGTAGGGCAAGCATAATAGTAGTCTTCATGGTCTCTGCCATTAATCCGACTATAAATTCTGGGGACATATCACATTCTCCTTATCCAAAGCTCTTTAACAGTGAACCCACAACCAAATACCAGCCATCCGTCAAAACAAACAACATTAGTTTGAAGGGTAAGGAAATCATCACCGGCGGGAGCATCATCATGCCCATAGAAAGAAGGATACTCGCAACAACCATGTCAATGATCAAAAATGGAATATAAAGGAGAAAACCAATCATGAATGCGGTCTTTAGTTCACTGATTATAAAAGAAGAGATAAGAACGGTAGTCGGAATCTCATCAGCATTCTTCGGTCTTTTGATATCCGATATGCTTACAAGTAGAGAAAGATCCTTTTCTCTGGTCTGTCCAAGCATGAACTTTCTCACAGGTACGGCTGCCTTTTCCAGAGCTTCCCGTTGGGTTATCTTCTTATTTAAAAAAGGCTGAAGGGCCTCTTGATTGACGCTCTCCCATACAGGGGTCATAACAAAAAAGGTAAGAAAAAGTGATAGCCCGATTATAATCTGATTAGGCGGCATCTGCTGGGCTCCAATGGCCTGGCGAAGGAGAGAAAGCACTATTACTATCCTGGTAAACGATGTAAGCATGATAAGGATTGCCGGGACTAGAGAAAGTACCGTTAAAAGAAGAAAAATCTGCAGTACCACCGATACCTGGCCAGGATCTTCAGCTTTATCAAGACCTATGCTCAGATAGGGTGATATAGAAACAGGAGTGTTGCTACCCTGGCAGCGTACAGGCGACAAAAAAATAAAAGCTGTAAAGACAAGAGCGGCGGTGATTGGCAAGTGCCCAAACCTGCTCAAAAGCCTCTTTTTGTGAGGGACCCTTTTTATCATTTTCCCCTTTTACTCCGGCCTGTTTTTGGCGCAAACCTTCTAATCTCATCCGAAAAAGAACTAAAAATTCCGACCTTATCATAACTCATATCTTCATCTTGTATTTTGTGTTCATCTATTTTTACCAGCAGGGATATCCTGTCTCTGGTAATGCCCAGTACCAGCAACGAACCCGGTACTTGGACGAGCGAAACGCTCTTCTTCACGCCCACGCACGTATTTGCCAGGACCCTGATTAATTTGCTCTTTGCCCCCACAGCCTCCTTTTTTAGAATCCTCCTAACAACATAGAACGCAATAATAAGGATGCCCAGCGTTATAGCCAGGGAGTAAAACATTTTTAGAGCGGTTGCAATTAAGTCCGGTTCACTATTCATTTCAGACCCTCAAGCCTTTCCGTAGTGCTAACAACTTCTGTCAGACGGATCCCATACTTATCGTTTATCACCACTACTTCCCCCCTTGCTATCAGGCGTTGGTTGGCAAGGATGTCCAGTGTTTCCCCGCTCAGTTTTGATAGTTCAATCACGGACCCCTGCCCTAGTTTGAGCAGATCGTTAATCACCATCCTGGTCCTTCCAAGCTCTACGGATATTTCTAGAGGGATATCCAGAATAAAATCTATATCCGCCGGGTGTGTTGAGCTGGAAAGATCGTCTAGGCCAGAAAATTCGTAAGGTTTCTCTTTTCCATCTTCCTCGACGTAAGAGCGCTTTGTTTCTTCATTCTTAGTTAGCGCAATATTGCTGAGCTTATCTCGATCCTTTTCTGATACACTCATAAATTTATGAATCTCCTTTCTGGCGGAATAGCTCCGAAATCTGTACCGCCCTATTCCCCTTAACAACACCGGGGAATCCCCGATACTTGGGAACTGCTTCGACCATAACGAGAACGGGATCCTGGGGGCCCCTGTTAAGCCTGATAATATCTCCCTTCCTAAAGCTCAACAGGTCTCGAAATGTATGTGATTCGCTATTCCCAAGTTCAGCGACTAACCCCACTCTGGTTTTTCTCAGCAACTTCCTTAGCTGCATGTCCCAAGTATTGCGCAATTCATCGTCCTGCACATATCTTGAGGAAAGGGTTTCCTTTATAGGTTCCAACATAAGGTAGGAAAGGCAGAAATGGATGTTTCCAGAGAACTCCTCCCCGTTTATGGAAAAAACCGTAACCAATACCAGGTCATTAGGAGGCACCATGTGTACAAACTCGCATTTAGTTTCGGTCTTTTTGAGTATGACCTTTACATTGTAAACGGTGCCCCATGCCTTCTCGAAATCCTCAAGGATCTCTTCGGAAAATTTTCTCATCATTCTTTGTTCTATTAATGTAAATTCCCTTTCCTGATTCAACGGTCTGCCTGTTCCACCGAACATACAATCCACCAGGGAAAAAACAAGGTCCGGTTCTATCACCATTAACGCGGACCCGATCAGTGGCTCCATGTTGAATATGTTAAAGCTAGTTGGATTTGAAAATGCCTTTAAAAAATCTCCAAATTTAATTATCTCCGTAGAAACAAAATCTACTTCGAAGGTTTTCTGTAAGGAGGAGGAAATCGAATGCCTCGTCAGACTTCCAAACTTTTCATATACCTGTTCAAGGGCGTAAAATTGCTCCCGCAACATCACCCCTTTGGAGGTTAAATCATAAGTTTGTACTTCGGCATCCTGTTTTTCCTCACCTTCCAAGATCACCTCTCCGCTGTCCATGGCGGAGAGCAAGGCATCTATTTCTTCCTGAGATAAAATCTGGTCAGACATATTTTACAACCTTTACTGGACTACAAATTCCGTAAAATATATATCAGTAACCTTACCTGTGGTTAACAGGCTGTTTAATTTAGTAATTATTTCGTCTCTTAATGTTATCTTGCCTTCACCACTCCGAATATCATCATATCTCTTACTAGGCAGTGTCATCAGGATGCAGTGTCTGACCTGGGGAAGCCGTTTTTCCACCTCCGCCTGCGCAGCTCCATCACTCACCTCCAGGGCCATAGTTATCCTCAGATATCGTTTTCCTTCCTCATCCTTAAGGTTGACAATAAATGTATCCAGAGAAAATATCGGACCCATTATTGCTAAAGAATGAGCGGCCTCGGCTTTTTGCTTGGGATTCATTTCACTTTGAGGATCTACGGGATTCACTTTGTTCCACAAGATCCAGAAACCTAGCCACGTCAAGGATAGGGAGACCAGGAAAATACCGATGATTATTATTAGTAACTTTTTGGACATTTATCTGCCCTCCTTCATCAATAATACGATCTCCACCCGTCGGTTTCTTGCCCTGTTTTCTCGGGTGTCATTTTGACAAAGTGGTCTTGTTTCCCCATACCCTACAGCGGATAGTCTATGAGGCGATATCTTTCCTTTATCTACAAAGCGTTTAACCACATTCACAGCGCGGGCTGCCGAAAGCTCCCAGTTAGAGGGAAACATATAAGTCCTAATGGGCACATTGTCTGTATGACCTTCCACTCGAACATGAAAAGCCGAACCTTCGATCATGGCGGCTATTCTGTCTAAAAGAGAAAAGGCCTCAGGAGAAATTTCCGCCATACCGGACTGATATAGAATCCTATCATCAAGTGTTATAACCGCCTTATCTCTTGTACACATAATACTTACGCCAGGCTCTAATCCAACAGCATTGATGGCCTTCCTGACCTCTTCACTGTTCAGCATTTTCTCAAAGGTATCTCTCTTGACAGCTTCCTCGCCTTGTGTTTTGCTTATTCTGGTCACATCCACCCGGTTTCCCTCGTTTAAAACTCCCAGTCCGGACTGAAGCGAATTCTTGAACGTCTTTAACTGAATCACGTCTCTGCTGCTCATCGTGAACAAAAGTACAAAAAAAACCATCAACAACGTTACCATGTCATTAAAAGTGCACAGCCAATTAGCCTCTGTTTTTTTATCTTTCTGGGTATTTTCGAATTGAAATCCCACTATTCTACTCCGCTAGAGTCACACTCTTCTTCAATGAACACTATTTCTACTCTCCGGTTTATAGTCCTGTTCCTCGGGTTATCATTGGGAACAAGAGGCTGGAATTCCCCGAAGCCTGCTGCAGACAATTTTTTAGGATCAATCCTCTCATTATTAATAAGGTGCCGAAGAACATTCACAGCTCTAGTAGTAGATAATTCCCAGTTAGAAGGATATTTGGAAGTATGAATAGGAAGGTTATCTGTGTGTCCCTCAATGCGAACCGATCGGTCCATTTCAGCAATAATATTTCCAATACTTTCCAGTAGAGGAAGTACTTCAGGTAATATATCAGCTGCTCCCAACCCAAAGAGAACAGTATCAGGAAATCTCACTGTTACTCCCTCCTCATTGCAGGAAGCATCCACTCCAGCCCCATATTTATAATTCTTTATGGTGTTTCTTAGCCTCAGTGATATTTCAGCGATTTCCGAGGTTTTATCCACAATATCAGCTGAACCCCTCAAAACCTCCTTTCCTGAAGTAAACTTGACTCCCCCTGAAAAAACGTTTACGGCGTTTACAAAAGATTTAACGAATCTTCCCAGCCTGCCTTCTTCAATAGACGCGAACGAAGTCAACATTATGAAAAAACAAAGAAGTATAAGCACAAAGCCTGTATATACAACCTCCCAGCCTCCGCTTTTTTTATCGGGGGAACTCTGCCTTCCTTTTACCCCTCTGGTTCTGGCTGTTTCAATCATTCTTAATAGCAAGGGATTTTTTTTTGCCGACACCTTTTATTTCTCCTCCAGGGCACGGTCCTTAGGAGCTATAAATGCATCTAATTTTTGCTCCACAACCCTATAATTATCCCCTGACTGTATCGCCACTATTCCAGCCAGCATCAGTTGTTTTCGCATAACCTCCTGCTTGCTCCTCATCCTGAGCTTTCCCGCAATAGGAATGAACAAAAGGTTCGCCAGTAAAACCCCGTAAAAAGTTGTAAGAAGGGCGACAGCCATCGGACCTCCAATGGAACTTGGGTCATCCATCTGCATGAGCATCTGTACCAGGCCGATAATAGTCCCAAGCATCCCCACTGCAGGAGCGAACGCACCCATTGTATCAAATATCTCTGCACCCACTTTATGACGCTCTTCAACGAACTGGATCTCCGTTGACATAATCTCCTCAATTGAGTTCGATTCCATGCCGTCAATAGCCAGCTGAAGCCCTTTGGCTAGAAAAGGCTCCTTCACATCTTTGAGCTGTGATTCAAATGAAAGGATTCCTTCTCTTCTAGCCTTCTTAGCAAACTCAACAATCTGATCAATCAGTTCCTTGCTAGACTGGGAACGATGAAGAAATACATTCTTTGCCACTCCGAACACACCCAGTACATCTGAAAGGGGGTACGCAAGAAAGGTGGCTCCCATAGTCCCACCGAACACGATCATAAGGGACGGATAGTTCACAAACCAACCTCCAGACCCGCCCATAAGTATTGAAGCAACTACCAGGCCGAAAGCGACCATCATTCCTATAAGAGTGGTGATATCCAACTCAAACCTCCCTTATTCATTTCCCAGCTCCAAATTGAGTTTGATGTTAAAACCTAATCCGTGGATTAAATCGATAAAGTCTTTATTTCTCCAATCCGGTTTTAAACTCAATGTAATTTAAACTTATTAGTGCGAAACAGAATGTCGTTATATCTGCTCGTTCACTTCTTGATTTCAGCAAGTATTGTGCCACGGTAAAACAATTTCCTCGATGGATTTATCTCTTCTTCCTAAATACCTCCAGCCGTCCGTATTTCTGAGCCGATCAAGACGGGGCTTCTTCATTTGGAGCCACATACTTCAAACAGTAAGGAACCCCATCTTACCGATAAACCATAATTTTGTGATGTAGAATCTACGAAAGGACAAATTTGGATGTGCTCTTGCGTGAAACGACACTTTTAAGCGTCAAATTCTACAATTACTTGTCAACCCTTTGACGTTTCCCGGCTTACAGGCCAATGAACTAAGGGCCTCGGAAAGCTTACGTCAATCAAATTACCTTAGTAATCTATAAATCACTGCCCTGAGTTCCAAATTTCACGAATAAAGGTAATTTTAGACAATTTGCTTAAGGCAAAACCGAGGGGATTATGTCTCTAACCATAAGAAGATTTACCGAAGTCTGTTAAAACTGAAATGACTATCCACCTAACAAAATAGGAAGGATAAAGCCAGACCAAACTAAAGTGAACCGTGAACAATCCACCCAAGTAGGCTCGGATGATATTTATTTTGGGTCTTGACTAGAACAGGGGGTTTTCCCTGAACATTTTTAGTAACATTTT
>CAZVGY010000092.1:0-15321 GCA_964627015.1 uncultured Desulfobacteraceae bacterium | reverse complement strand
GCCACTGAACTCTGACCTGGTCCAAAGGACCAGGGTTTCTATGCTGGACTAAACCGACAGTATAAATTACCTGACATACAACCACTAGATGCCGACAAAATCAAATGGATAAAAGATGAAATAGAAGAAATCGGCCTTGATGTGGATATAGGCAGTTGATCAGGACTCCTTGTATGCAAAGAGCAATTCACATTCAAGTCATCAGATGCTGTTTACACCTGGTACATTGTCTGTACATCACTGGCCATTTAATCCACTGTCGGGTCTCGTTGTAGTAAAATTTATTTTGATACCTTATAGGCCGCTAGCTCTTCGTCTATATCTCAAAGGGAGGCTTTGCTTTATGCAAAAACAGCACCGCCAGCAAATTATAGAAGAAATCATAACTTTTGAACTCGACATCTTCCAGCGCGTCAAAACAGCAGAGCCGTCAGCCTGCCAGGAAAATATGGATACCTTTAAATTGATGAGAAGGATGACGCATTCAGTACTGTCCATTGATACCTTGAAATCCTACTTGGCTGATTTAAAAAAGGCTATTGAGGAAAATAGGAATCTGTGCACGGAAAAATATGCACGAATGGATAATTTGATTCCTCCCCTGAAGTACAATCCGATAATCGATCGTATTGCTGAGATCGAAACCTCCATGATGAAAGATTTTTCAAAAAATCACCCTAACCTATTCGGAGAAGGCATAGCTAATTTTAAAAATTATCTCCGGAGCGAACTGGAAACCTATTCTGATAATACCCTTTCGTTGTATTTAAAGGATATCATTAATTCACAAGAGCAAAAAAGGAACCTCGCTGAAGAGCGTTACAAGGCTCTTTCTCTGATATAAAACCTCTCTCCCATGCGGTTAGGAACACCAATTTTACCTTCCAATATCCCATTACCCAAAAGGGGGTTGAAACGGAGAAAGGAGGTTAATTGAAACAACAGAAATATCTGAGTGATTCTTCGAAGCCTATAGCGTATTGATACTTTTGAGGCATTTCATTGGCAATGCTTCAAGTGACTTAATGAACTGCATCCAAAGCACAAAAAGATATTTTTCGAAAATGGGTGCTAAATCTCAATCTAAATGTGTGAATCAGATTAGCAATTATGCGGGAGGAAAATTCAATGGTTACAAGAACTGGTTTAAGATGGTTGATCGTGTGTTTGACAGGTGTCTTTTTAATAATTGCTGCACCTTTTTCTGTTTATGCCTCTAATCGGGTAGAAATGAGAATTATAGGCATGTTCGATCTCACCGGCCCATATGCAGGGCTGCATCAAATTTTTGTGAAAGCAACAAACGACTTCGTTAGCTGGGCTAATGAAGAGCCGAATTACCTTCCTCCGGGAGTGAAAATCAAATATGAAATTTATGATACCGGCGCGGACATTGGAAAAGCGGTGGCAGCTTGGCAGATAGCCACCTCAAAAAACCCCACCCCCATAATAACAATGGGTGGCAGTGCAGCACACACAATTTTAGGCATCAAACCTCTTGCAAAACGCAGCAAGATACCTTGTATTGACGGATCATCCGCTCGCCCGATTATGGTCCCGCCCGGGTGGACCTTTAGCATGCAGCCTTGCTATGAGGGCTTGGTCGCCGCCTCCGCCCAGTTTCTAAAAGACAATTGGCATGCCAATACTCCGTACAAATTGATAAGAAAACGTTATGAAAAAAATAAGGATCGGAAGCCAAGACTTGCTATCATCGGATGGGATAATACCTTTGGAAGAGCTTTTGACCAAAAGGAAGTAAGGGACTATGTCCAAAAAATTGGTGTCGATTGGGTAAATCCGGAGTATATTTCTCCCAGTCCCACGGACACAACCCCGCAAATATTAAGACTTGTAAACGCAGAAGCAGATATAATCTATTTTGGAATGTTGGCGGAAACACATGCTTTTGTACTAAAAGACGCCGCTAGGATGGATATAAGAAATAACTTCCAGGATATTGGGTTTGCCGCAGATAATATTATTCAACTAAAAAATTATATACCCCAGATCTCTCACGAATCAATGATGCTTACCAGTAATCAACCAGACATGGATGAATGGAATCCCGTTTTTAAACAAATGTTTCTAAAGACAGGAATGAATGACAATGCAGCATTAGGATACTCTCTACCCCAGGCGTGGTTCGACACGTATGTAGAACTAATTAGGCGAGCAGTGAATAAAGTGGGAGCCGAGAACGTAACTGGCAAGCATATTTATGACATTGTAACCTCAATGACACATTATAAACCGATGGCTTATAACAGTAATATTACTTTTACAGAATCTAAGCGATATGCAGCTGATTATGCCAGTATCTATCAAAATCAAAACGGTAAAATTGTCAAAGTTGAAAAATCTATATATGTCCCGAATCTTTTGCCCGGGGGTAGGGATGTCGTAAAATGAAAGCATCCAACTTCGTTTGCTCTTAAGTACATATTTGCACAACACAAATTTGTAAACATAAAAAATAAATCCGGGCTGCTAGAACCGGATTTATTTTTTATGTTATCTGGCTCGATTTCACGAGTCCTTGTAATAGTTTACAATTTATGATAGTTAGACAGAAAAGTACCTACTCTCTTTCGGCTTGGGCATTTTCTACCAATATATTCTCGGCATGTACTGTTTATGCTGATATGATTATGATACAAAATTATTTTTGGAGTAAAAAATGACAGCAGACCGCCTTAATGACCATGAGGTGCCGACTACCGTAAAAAACAATGAATTGGTAGAAAAGAGAAGAAAACAGATCGTCATCGCAGCAGTCAGACTTTTCAGCCAAAAGGGCTTTTATAAGACTACTATTAAAGAATTGGCCGATGAAGCCGGTATCAGTCATGGAAATATATACGACTATGTGGGAAGCAAGGAGGATATACTTTTTTTAATCCATGAATTCATGTGCGAACTCGAAGAGGCATCACTCAGGAGAAGCCTTACAAGTGGCGGAAATTCATTAGAACATCTCAGCCGCATTATAAGAAGTCAATTTAACGTAATGTATGAGTGGTCTGATACACTTAAGTTGATCTATCGAGACGCCCACGTCCTCAAACGCTCTCTTTTAAAAAAACTGCTTCAAACCGAAAGAGGTCATCTTTCCATTGTAGAAAACGTAATAAGAGAAGGCATCAAAAACGAAAAATTAAGGCCTGTTAATGTTCGGGCGGTTGCCAATCTGATAGATTCCATGGTCGCCACATGGATATTGAAAAGATGGGACCTGCGGGGTCATGTGACCCGTCTTGAGATGGAAAAAACCATCCTCGACATGGTTATGCAAGGGTTGCTCCTTGACAGACAGGACCGGTCAAAAGCTCCTCAAAACATGGATTCCCTGGAAGGGAATTCAATCTTAATTATCAACAGCGGCACACACATTGGAGGAGCCCTTTCTGATTTTTTTCTTTCGAAAGGAATGCGGCTCGCCATACAGGGTGATCATCTTGACGAAGATTTTCCAATTCATCCTTCAAAACAAACAGAATCAGTAAAATTCTACCCTGTTGCGGAACACGGTAACATAAACGGGGAACTTTTTAACCGTATTGAAAACGAGTTCGGTCCCATTGATATAGTGATTCATAACCTGGGTGTAAGCGGCACCGGCAGATCGACTATCCGCAGGGATAGATCGTATGCAG
The DNA here is from genome assembly GCA_964627015.1 of uncultured Desulfobacteraceae bacterium. Taxonomy (GTDB): domain Bacteria; phylum Desulfobacterota; class DSM-4660; order Desulfatiglandales; family Desulfatiglandaceae; genus CAZVGY01. The sequence goes on along the minus strand of CAZVGY010000092.1, from coordinate 11,665 downwards.
CGGAGATGCTTCAGGCAAACTGGAACTCCGCATTAAATATGGCCTCTTTTTTTCAAAAAAATCCTGAAGAAAGGAGTCTGAGACGCATTCTTTATATAGCTCCATGGGCATGGGACAAATATCTTGATACGGTGCAATATGACACAGTAAAGGCAGGAGTCATAGCCTTGGTTAATTCATTGGGACAAAAGCTGGCAAAGACTAAAATCAATGTGAACTGTATTATTCCCGGATTTATCGGAGGGATAAAACCTCTTCATGTGGAAGAAGAAGAGCAATCCGAAATAATCGATCGGATTCCCATAGGTCACCTGGGGGAAGTCCCTGATATAACCGAAGCAGCCTATTTTCTTGTCTCAGACCTTTCCAAATATACAACCGGCCAGTATCTGGAAATCGATGGGGGCATTAATTAAAAGACGAATATCTATCATAACCCGGTCTTACCTGGGAACCATCGAAGTAATTCTTACTAAAACTCCAGCAATCTTCCTTTATATCTTATAAACCGAGAAAGGTGTCTCAGAGTATCTAAAATTATTTTTCAGGATATCCTTTTCACAGTCTGTAAATGATAATTTGTCACTAACGCGTATTATCTTGGTCCACTCTGGATTTTTTTGCCAAAGAAGCCACCTCTGCGATACTTTCCGGGACACTCAAAATCAATGCGCTCATCGAAATGTTACTGAATACTTTTCAGGAGCTTATGAGACTTCAAAAATTCTCGAGCAACCTCCCTAGGTGAGATCTTTTTGCCATCCACTTTGTAATTAAGCTTTTGCATAGTGGCGTTATCAAGCAACCCTGAAAGTTGAGCCAATACCTGTTCTATCTCAGGATAATCTCGCTTGACCTGTCTTCTTATAACAGGGGCCGCCTGGTATGGTGGAAAAAACCGCCGGTCATCCTGTAGCGGTTTCAAGTTGTAAGCATCTATCCGACCGTCTGTTGCAAACGCGCATATTACGTCCACTTCTTCCCTGATAAGAGCTTCATACATTAAGGTGGGGTCAAAATCTTTGACAGTTCCAAACCGAAAACCATATGCCCTAATCAGGCCGGGGTAGCCATCCGGTCGTTCCGAAAATTCAGAAGTAAAACCTGCCCTGAGACTCGAGGCGGACTTCCCAAGATCTGATATTTTCTCCCATCCCCTTAGTCTGGCGTCCTCTTGCCTGACAGTAATCGCATAGGTATTGTTGAAGCCAAACGGCTTTAGCCATTCAATATCAAAACGACGCGAATACTCTTTAGCCACCACCTTGAATGCTTCGTCAGGGTTTGAAAGGACGGACTCTTTAAGGACAGCGGTCAACCCCGTACCAGTATATTCTGCATAGAGATCTATTTCTCCGCCCATAAGGGCACCATGACATATCATGGTGCCTCCCAGGTTAAATCGTCGATCCACCGACAGTCCTGTGTTTCCCTCAATAATTTGTGCCATCAACTCTCCTAAAATAAACTGCTCGGTAAAATTCTTTGAGGCAATCACTACTTTATTCTGAAACTCCTTATCTCCAGATACCGACTCATAGTTCGATACAGTACCTGCTCCAGATACGAATGCGATAGCCCCGCCAATACCTATTAAAAAAGGCAGTGAAAAGGCCAGGCCGCGAAGCAGGGTTCGCGAACGCGGTCTAAGGTATCTATGTTTGCGGGGCTGAACGCTCCACAACATGGTTGATATTGAAAAATCAACAAGTAATGCTAGCAATGCGGCCGGTATAGCTCCCAATAAAACCAAGTTATTATTTGCAAGCGCCAATCCGCGATTAATAAACTGCCCAAGTCCTCCGGCGCGGATAAATGCAGATAAAGTAGCTATGCCTACACCGGTTACTGCAGCGGTTCTAATACCAGCCACTATGACAGGCAGTGCCAGAGGAATTTTTATCATCCATAGCTGCTGATGAGAAGTCATACCGATACCGCGAGCAGCCTCAAGGGAAGCGGGTGAGACTTCCTGGATTCCCGTGAGGGTATTTCTTGTAATTGGAAGAAGAGAATAAAGTATCAATGCTATTATAGCGGGCAGTACTCCTATTTTTCCGGTAATTGCCAGGAGTATAGCCAGCATAGCCAAGCTGGGAATTGTTTGGAGTATCCCGGTAGCCCCTAACAAAGGGCCTCGCAGACGGGCGATTCGAGATGCCAAGATTCCGAGAGGTACCCCAAGAATTATAGCCACGCCTGTCGAGACCCCGGTGAGCATCAAATGCTCGCCGGTCCGAAGCCATAATTCGGGTAGTCTTTCTAACATAAAGACAATCAGATTTTCTTCCTGCATTATAACTTCTTCCCAATCAGTTCCAATTGTCTGGATGGTCTGGAAAACAACTCGGCTACGAAAGGGCTTGCCGGGTGATTGTAAACCTCGTCTTTAGTTCCCACTTGCTGGAGTCTTCCTGCATGTAGGACTGCAATCCGGTCACCCAAGGCAAAAGCCTCAAATATGTCGTGCGTGACAAAGATAATGGTTTTCTTTAGACGATCCTTCAGGGATATCAATTCTTGTTGTAACGTATCACGCGTTAAAGCATCCAATGCGCCAAAAGGTTCGTCCATAAGCAGATAGTCTGGATTTGCAGCAAGAGCTCTGGCTACTCCCACTCGCTGCTGTTGCCCACCTGAAAGTTCATCAGGATAACGGTTTGCAAAAAGCGAAGGTTCAAGATCCATAAGCTCAAGAAGTTCACCAGCCCTTAAATGACGACGCTCCTTATCCCATCCAAGTAATTTTGGGACGATCGCAATATTTTGTTCAATGGTCATGTGAGGGAACAGCCCGATCTCCTGGAAAACATAACCAATCCTCCTGCGTAAAGATGCGGTATCCTGATTCTTCACATCTCTACCTCCTACCTGGATCAGGCCGGAAGTAGGCTCTACAAGCCTATTGATCATTTTCAGGGTGGTGGTCTTACCGCAACCAGAGGAACCTAACAGCACCATAGTCTCCCCTTCATATACCTCTAGGGAAAGGGATTCTACGGCATAAGATTTTCCACCATCAAAACTTTTTGTAACCTCTTGAATACGAATCATTGTCACCAGTGATGTATTGTTGATTTATGACTTGTCAAATTAGTTTTTCTTCCGGGATAAATACAAACTCTTATGTGGAAGCCTTTTTGAAAATTACAGGTGAGCATTAACTGAATAAATTCCATAGTTCCTTGATCAAACACACTTATGCTTACTGCGAACCAACTCTCTTTGTCTGTTTATCTCTGACATAATGACGCCGGCTGCTACTACAACGTTAAGTGAATCGATCCTACCAGCCGGGTTTATACTTACTATCTGATCACATCGTTGCAGCACTGAATGGCTCAATCCTTTCTGCTCATTTCCCATGACTAAAACGACTTCTCTGTCCCAGTTGAACCGGTAAACATTCTCATCGCCTCCCCCTGAAGCGCCTATGATCCAGAAGCCTTTTTTCTTTAAAAAGTCGAGGGAACGCCCTATATTTACCACTTTGACAATCGGCAGATAGGTATGCCCTCCACACGAACGTTTAAGAACATTGTCTGTCACCCCTGCTGAACGGTCCTTAGGAATTATAAGGCCGTCCGCCCCAAAAAAAGCACCTGTCCTTATCAGAGCTCCCAGATTTCCCTCATCAGTTATATGGTCAGCGGCAATCAGTAGCGCCCTGCTTTCATTCTTCAATGAATCATTTGCAACTCGCTCGATATCCGCATATTCGAATCTACGCGTAAGGGCTACTATACCTTGATGAGCCGTTTCGGGCACGAGGCGAAACAATTCAGCTGCAGGCTTAAAACGTACAGGTATCTTTCGTTCCTCAGCAATCTGTATGATTTCTGCAGTTCGGGCTGTTTTTCTCCCTTTAGCAATCCAGAGTTCCTGAATATCTGTTTTGCCATTAACAAGGCTTTCCCTGACTCCATGAAAACCCGGGATAAATTGATGATTTTTGTTCCGGATAAAATCACCCCCCGATTTAAAACAGGTTAATAATATTTAATGGGCTTAAGCAACAAATTGGCGGTTCAGGTGGTTACTCGTATGATATTCCGAATTCTTTCGGCAGGCCAGGAATTCTGCGGGCCGATCTGCATCTTTCAGCTAAAATGATGGACCGGACTTCATCTATAGCCCTTTCAAGTTCGTCATTGATAACAATATAATCATACCAGATACAATTCTTGACTTCTAAAGCGGCCTTCTTTAATCTCTTGCCTATTACCTCGTCGCTGTCTGTTCCTCTTCCTTTTAATCTTTCCTCTAGTACTTTCAAAGAGGGAGGCAGTATATATATAAGCACACTCTTCTCAAAATCTCTTCGAATGTTTCTAGCGCCCTGCATATCTATGTCTAACAGAACATCCAACCCTGAGGAGAGCTGTGAATCCAGGGCAGAAAATGAGGTGCCGTATAAATCGTCATATACCTGAGCCCACTCAATGAATTTTCCCTTATCTATCATGCTGCAAAATGTATCCCTGTCAACAAAGTGATAGTCTATCCCATTCTTTTCAGTAGACCTCGGTTTACGGCTGGTATGGGATATGGAATAAGCCAGATCCTCAACACTTGCTGTAAGGGTGTCAGCTATCGTAGATTTACCTGTTCCCGATGGTGCAGAGATTACAAAAGGTTGTCCTTGCATATTTATTCTTCTATGTCTTCCTTGATTAGAGTACAGTTAGGGCTGAACCTCTGAGCAATAGTTTCTGATTGAATAGCCGAAAGGATAACATGATTGCTATCAGTTATGATCACTGACCGGGTACGCCTTCCCTGAGTAGCATCTATCAGTCTTTTTTGCTCACGGGCCTCGTCACGTAGTCTTTTGATAGGAGCGGCGTTCGGAGAAATGATAGCGACAACCCGCTTGGACACAACAGAGTTTCCAAAACCAATATTTACAAGCTTGTTACTCATGAATTAAGCTCCTTTCATTCTACGTTCTGTACCTGCTCTCTCAACTTTTCAAGTTCCGCCTTCATTTCTATGGCAACTTCGGAAATGAGTACATCTGAGCCCTTTGTGCTGAGCGTATTTATTTCTCTGTTAACTTCCTGAATCAAAAAATCCAGCCTTCTCCCCAAGGCGTCATCCATGGTGAGATATTTATGGAACTGTTCCAGGTGGCTCCTGATCCTTACGAGTTCCTCAGTAATATCGGAACGCTCTGCAAAAAAAGCTACCTCTTGCAAAAGCCTGTTTTGGTCAACACCCGCATCCTTCAGTAGCGCCTGCACCTTTTCGTTTAAGTTTTTTCGATAATCCTCAATCAACTCAGGGGCTCGCTCGCTTATCTTATCGGTATATTGTGCCAACAAACCGAGTCTTTTCAAAAAATCATGCTCTATCGCTTTTCCCTCCTTTTCCTTCATTATATCAAGAGAGTCAAGGGCCTTATTTAAGGCTTGAAGTAATGAGTATCTTGACTCTTCCAAATCCACATCTTCGGGCCTAAAAAGGATAACGTCTTTCATCTGGCATAGCGATTCCACGCGAACCTCCTGATCGAGGCCGAACTGCTCTGCAAGCTGTTTAAAGATTCTGAGATAGGAAGCAACCAAGGGCAGGTTAAGTTCGATGTTGCCAGCAGACTCCTCCCCACCGTTTTCCATTTGTATGGACACATCAACACGTCCTCTTCTGACCCTCGACAAAATAACCGACCTGAGATCTTTTTCGAGACACTGAAACTTCCTGGGCAGCCTCAGAATAATATCACGGTGACGGTTATTTAAAGACCTGATCTCGGCAACAAAAAGAACGTCACCCTGTCTGGATTCACCTCTTCCGTAAGCAGTCATGCTTTTAATCAAGATGTCTCATCTCCTTTAGCTGTCTCATGTATTGTTCTCTAACTCCGTTAAACCACGTTATAATTATAGAATCTGCATAATCAGGGTATGTCCATTTGAGTGGACTGTAACTGCCTTTTTTGTAAATCAAGGTTAGGTCTGCATATATCCCCTTTGACAAATAGACCCTGTGTACATAATTTTTTCCTGTTGCAAGAACAAGTCTTTCCGGAGAAATAAGGCCTGGATCAATATTAATCAACCTTTTCTCCCCCCGCAGGTACCTGCTCTCTATTTCATTGGTTCTTAATTTTATATCGGCAAGTTGATCAGCTGCAATCAATTCTGTGAATGAAATAAAACGCCGATGGAGAGGCCAGCCCATTTCCCTCGCGTAATACCTGGTGCGGTCAAAAAACAGCTCGTCACTAAAATTATCCAGCGGACCAAAAATTTGGGAGAGCTGCCCTATTGCTCTTTCAATCAGCTCTTTTTCAGGTGAAAACACGCTCGTGATGAGTTTACCAGGATCCGGTTCATGCGGCTGGCTCATGCTTCTGTCCCTGCAGTAAAACTTGCCCCGATGTTTCTAAAAGATGTTTCACACAGAAATTCAGTCATCCCTTGCAGCTTAAAGTCAATCTCACGAGACTTATATTCCAGTAGCCTTGACCTGAGACGAACCGTCGATAGCCTGTTTCAAGTCTTCCGTCCTGACTACTGAAGTCCCGACCTCTCCAACTACAATACCCGCAGCAAAATTTGACAGGACAGCGGCGGACTTGAAATCGAGACCTGAAGCCAAAGCCAAGGAAAAGGTCCCTATTACAGTATCGCCTGCACCAGTCACATCAAAGACTTTCTTGGCTACAGTGGGAATATGTGTTGTCTCACCATTTTTCTCAAACAGGGTCACACCATCCTTGCCCTGTGTTATAAGCACAGAGCGGCATCCGAGTTCACGCAGCATTTTCCTGCCCGCTCTCATCAAAGAATTTTCATCAGCGATCTCAATATGGCAAAATACGCCTGCTTCATAATGATTTGGAGTTATAACGTCCACGCCATGATAATATTCGAAGTTGCCGGTCTTGGGATCCACCGCAATCATAACGGAGGAGTTTTCCGCAAGTCTCCTTAATCCCTTCATAAGTGGAGCGGAGATAACACCCTTACCGTAATCCGCAACAACAACAGCGTCAAGGTCCTTGAGGCTTTTTTTAATAAAACCAAGTATCTTCTTTATGCTTTCGGGATTTATATCTTTTTTACTCTCCCGATCAAATCTAACAACCTGCTGACTATGTGCTACTATCCTGGTCTTTATGCTTGTAGGCCTATCATCTTCCTTTACAATTCCGCCGACTTTAAGCCCCATACGGTCTATTTCATCCAGGATATCACCGCCGTTAGAATCTTCCCCTACTACCCCGCAAAGAATTGGTTTGGCCCCAAGACTTGCGATATTATGCGCAACATTGGCGGCTCCGCCCAGCATATTAGTCTCCTGTTTCACATCCACAACCGGGACCGGAGCTTCAGGAGAAATTCGGGACACCTCACCCCAAACATATCGGTCCATGATTATATCACCAACGACCAGGATCCTGGCATCGGGGAATTTTTCGATATATTCCTTGAGATGTTTTCCATCAAAATGATATTCTATTTTATCAGCCATCTCCAGTGTTACCAGCCTCCTCTATTATCTAACCTCAACCACAATCAACCGAATCGGTTTATAGCACCCTGTCTTTTCCATGTCTACACGTAACTGATTACACGCTATTCTAGCACGGCTTGGCCCGAATTGAGAGCGACTTTTTTATTCAACCCGAGTGTCCTACAGGCTAGAAGGACGGTATTTAGGCTGAGATATCATGACAGGTATTCATGTTGACTTTTTCCGCACCCTCCGTTAAATAGTTCCCAGTTGCTGGCCAAGGGTTCCAGTCTTAAATTAAATACTTGATATTTATGAACAGCCATAGTCAAATCTTACTCAATTCTCCGTTTATATTAAACCTATATACTTTTAGATCTCGAGGATCAAAAATAAACTTGATTGGACTCTACTTGTCCTGGAATTAATATAAGAAATCAAGTAATTAAGCATAACAAATTTCTGGACAGTCCAGCCTTAAAATAAAACTTTCTAAAAAAAATAACTCACCCGGAGGAATACACTGGTGAAGATTATTATTGTGGGGGCAGGGGAAGTAGGATTTCACATCGCACAAAAACTTTCGGAGGAAGGCCAGGATGTAGTCCTTATTGACAAGGACCCCAATATGATTAAAAGAATTGGAGAAAATCTTGATGTACAGGCCTTCCTCGGCTCAGGTACAAGTCCCCAGATGTTAAAGGATTCAGGCATACGGGAGGCGGACATGCTTGTCGCCGCTACCGATAGTGATGAAGTAAATCTTATTTCTTGCTTGCTTGCCCGAAACCTAAACAAATACATCCTGAAGGTGGCCCGAGTCAGAAATAAGGAATACCTGGAAGAACGGGACCTGTTTGGTGAAGACCTCCTAGGCATTGATCATATTATCAATCCGGAATCAGTTATGGTGGAAACTATCCAGAATCTTATGGAGGTCCCCGGGGTATCAGATGTTATAGAATTCGCAGGGGGCCGAATAAAACTAATAGGATTCACTATTAACAAGAATTCCCCATTCATTGGTAAAAAGCTCCTTTCCTTCAAAGGTCTTGAAGAAAAAATCCTGCTGGGGGCTATTGTTAGAGGCAACCAAGTGGTTATCCCCAGTGGCGGAGACACCATCCAGGCCGATGATATGGTTTATGTTGTTGTAAGGAACGACGAGTTGCACCTTATTCTCAGTCTCTTCAATATAAGAGAGGAAGGCCTTAGAAGGGTAATAATAGTCGGCGCCGGACAGACGGGAATGTCGCTGGCTATGGCCTTGGATAAAACGAAAGTCAGCGTTAAAATTATTGAAAAAAACACGGAAAGATGTGCCGATCTCTCTGAAAAACTCGAAAAAGTGATAGTCATCAATGGGGACGGCACAGACAGAGACCTCCTTCAGGAAGAAAACATAAAAGACGTGGATTTTATGGTCGTTCTAACGGGCGACGAGGAGAGCAATGTGCTCATTTCACTGCTGGCTAAAGGCCTGGGGGCAAAAAAAACCATAACGCGTGTCAGCAAACTTAGTTATATCCCCCTTGTCTCTGCCATCGGAATCGATACCGTGGTCAGTCCCAGGCTATCAGCTGTTCGTGCAATTCTTCAGTACATCAGACGTGGTAAAATAATTGCGGTCGCACCCTTAAAGGGAGAGCATGCTGAGGCGATAGAGGCTGAAGCTCTGGAGACTTCAGACATTGTAAACATTCCGCTGTCCAAGGTGAAATTTCCAAAAGGGGCGATTATTGGAGCTATTGTAAGGGGAGATCAGGCAATTATTCCCAGAGGTGACAGCATAATAAAGCCGAAAGACCACCTCATCATATTTGCTCTCAGGAAAGTAGTTCCAAAACTGGAGAAACTGCTCACCGTAAAACTGGAATACTTCTGATGCACTTCAGGATCATAATACGGTTTACGGGAATACTGGTTTTTTTCCTGGGCATCTCAATGGCTGGCCCGATGCTGCTTTCCATTGTTTCTAAAGACGGCGGCACCAACGCATTGGCCTGCTCCATGCTTATGACAACCCTAGCAGGTCTGATTACATTTCTGATTACAAAAAGCAGCGAAGAATACCACCTAAGCCACCGGGACGGCGTGGCCATAGTCACGCTTGGTTGGATTATGGCCGGCCTGTTCGGAACTTTTCCCTATCTGCTTTCAGGAGCTATACCGGAATTTACAAATGCCTATTTTGAGTCCATATCAGGTTTCACCACAACGGGATCCAGTATATTGCCAGATATAGAATCTCTTCCCAAGGGGATTCTACTATGGAGAAGCCAGACTCAATGGATCGGTGGAATGGGAATTATAGTCCTTTCCATCGCCATACTCCCTTTCCTGGGAGTCGGGGGCATGCAGCTTTACCGTGCCGAGATACCCAGTCCTGTTGTGGACAAGCTAAAGCCGAGAATATCTGAAACTGCAAAGACCCTGTGGAAAGTTTATCTTCTAATAACTTTTAGCGAAGTTGCCCTTCTCACTCTCGGAGGCATGCCTGTTTTTGATTCGATATGCCATGCCTTTTGTACAATGCCTACTGGAGGGTTTTCGACAAAAAATGCCAGCATCGCCCATTATAACAGCCCATACTTTGACAGCATTTTTATAATCTTTATGCTCCTTGCAGGGATTAATTTTTCTCTTCATTACAGGCTGATCAAGGGCGATTTAATAATCTTCGGTCGGGACCCTGAGTGCCGGACGTTTCTTATTATCGTGGCAATTCTAACTCTATTTGTGACAATGAATATATATGGCCAGGTTTATGACTCCCTGGCTGGTTCATTCCGCTATGCAGCCTTTCAGGTTAGTTCCATAATCACTACAACCGGTTTTGTTACTGCGGATTACGAAAAATGGCCAGCCCTTTCACAGCAAATCCTGTTGCTTTGCATGTTCCTCGGTGCAATGGCCGGTTCCACCGGCGGTGGAATAAAAATAATGCGTATCATGCTGCTCATAAGGCACAGTTACCAGGAGATCTTTCGCATCATACACCCCCACGCAGTTACCACAATCAAGCTGGGCGGAAGGCCTGTTCCTTCTGACGTCATAAACAGTATCTGGGGGTTTTTTATACTATACATCGGCCTTTTCATAGCAGCCACCCTGATTATGGCAATGCTGGGCCTTGATTTTATATCCGCACTCGCCTCTGTGGCGGCCTCTATTGGCAACATAGGCCCTGGGCTGGGCCTTGTAGGTCCTGTTAAAAACTATCTCGAAATACCTCTCGCAGGCAAATGGGTGCTGATTATGTGTATGCTGCTGGGACGTCTGGAAATCTACACGGTAATAGTCCTGCTGACACCCGAATACTGGCGGAAATAATTATTTAAGAAAAGGCCTCTGGCCTGAATCCCAATGTAGTAGAAAACGGAATAACCAAAGGGGGAAAAACAATGTCCTGCAGGGATTTCTCAAAAAACCCTGGTCCCCTGAGGGGGGCTGGCTTAATATCATGGGAAGACTAAGTTAAAATACAAACCCATGCCCTTAAAATTCAGTAAATTCCTGCCTCACAACCTGCCGCGATAGTCTTACCTAGCTCTTCACATTTTGCAAGTATTTCAGGCCCTATCTCTCCTCTGGCGACCACTGGTTCAAAGATCTTCTTGAACTGGTATCCGGTACATATCCTTTCTATGCTACTCAAAGCCCCTCTTCCATCATTTCCGGCACTTATAAAGATCACATATGGCTTTTTAAAAATTTTTTTTCTTCCCCGAGCCTCATTATATGTTCGATCGAAAAAATCCTTTATCTTTCCGGCCATATAACCAAAATACTCAGGAGAGCCCAGAGCAAGCCCATCGCATTCCAGGAGGTCCTTGAGGGTAGCCTCTTCCGCCAGTTTCAGGGAGGCCTCTACGTTCATAATAGAGTCGGCTCCCATGGCAACCGCCTCGGCCATTCGCCGGGTATTGCCGCTTTGGGAATGGTATATCACCAAAATTCTACACACGAAAAATACCTTCCTCTCTAAAAACAAATTTTCCTTCAGGCAGGTGCCCCCACCCCGATTATCCAGCCAGCCTCGATCATTAGAACATTTTTTCCGAGCATATGGAAAACAAAAGAATGTGTCAAGCAGGCAGACAACGCATGGGTTTTATATAAAAGCTTCACAAATTAAACTTTCTTTACCTTAAATCTTCCCACGAGTGTTTTTAATTCTTCAGCCAGTCTGCTCAGGTCGCTT
>CAZVGY010000091.1:0-15479 GCA_964627015.1 uncultured Desulfobacteraceae bacterium | reverse complement strand
TTACTAAAAATGTTCAGGGAAAACCCCCTGTTCTAGTCAAGACCCTAAAACAATATATCAATGATATGGGAAGAGCCAAAAGAACAGAGAAAAGATCCACCTTTTTTGCATTTTGCAATATTAAAAATCTCAATTTAAATAATAGCAAGAATACATCTATTTCATTGATAGGAGATACTTTTTTAACTATTAAAATTTCTGACAGCTAATGATGAACGAACGAAAATTGTACATCAGAAGGTTTTAACTAGCTGAATATTAAAAACAAAAGGAAGGCTTGCAAACTGAAACCATTAATTTGCATTTTGCAAATCAATATTAGTTATATGATAGGATTTTAACTTCCTGTAAAGAGTAGAGGTATTTATTCCCAGCAACCTGGCGGCATCCGCCTTTTTGCCCCTCACTTTTCTCAATGCCTTTTTTATAAGGGCGATCTCATTTTCTCTCAGGTTATAATTGTTTTCCTTAATATCGGCGACCCTGGTGGAATTCATTATCTCGTATGGCAGATCAGCAATATTTATGGTTTTATCAAGCCCCAGCACAAAGGCTCTTTCTATAACATTCTCCAGTTGTCTAACATTACCAGGCCATTGATATTCAATGAGAACATCCATAGCCTCCGGCGAAACTGATTGGATCACTTTTCCTTCGCTCCTGGCATTAAATTTTTCCAGAAAATGGTTGACAAGTAGAGGGATATCCTCCTTCCTCTCCCTGAGAGGAGGTATTCTGATAGAAATGACGTTGAGACGATAATATAAATCCTTCCTGAGCGTCTTTAGCTTCATTGCCTCCTCAGGATCCTTATTGGTAGCTGCAATTATTCTGACATCTATATCGAGTTCCCTAGTACCCCCTACAGGTCTTATCCTTTTCTCCTGCAAAACTCTCAGGAATTTGACCTGCAGAGAGGGGGGGCTCTTTGCGATTTCATCCAGAAAAATAGTTCCGCCTGCAGCTGCTTCAAAAAGACCTACCCTGTCTTTTATTGCCCCGGTAAAGGCACCCTTAAGATGACCGAATAGTTCACTTTCCTGAAGGCCTTCAACCAATGCGCCACAGTTAACAGGGATAAACGGCTCTTCTCTCCGGTCGCTGTTCTGGTGTATAACCCTAGCTACTACTTCCTTACCCGTCCCGCTTTCCCCCTGGATCAGAACAGTGGGGCTTGTCGAACTCATCCTCTCAATTTTTTCGTATATACCTTGCATCTCAGTACTAACACCGACTAAATCATCAAACCGGTATCTCTCCTTTAGCCTCTTTTTTATCACCGGGTTCTCTTTTTCTAATTGCTTTTTGTCTCTGATCCGCTCTACGAGCATCCCTAACCGCTCAAGCTTTATCGGCTTTTGGAGATAATCATAGCTTCCCATCTTGAGGCTTTCTATTGCTGAATCAACAGTTCCATAACCAGTTATAATTATTACCTCTGTCTGAGGCTGAAACTCCTTTGAAACTGCCAGGAGTTCAAGCCCATCTACTTCAGGCATCTTAAGATCCGTAAAGATGATATCAAAATTCCTGGATTTTATGAGATCGAGCGCTTCTAGACTGCTGCTCACAGATGTCACACAGTATCCGTTTAAAGAAAGATATTCTGCCACAGTAGTCAGGATGTCCTTATCGTCGTCCACAAAAAGAATCTCAAAATCCTTCGTAGATTTTTCTACCACATTTGTATTCATGGATGCCCCGTATTTTAAAAATAGCTGTAACCTATCCTGACCCGTCTTTATTATCTGTTCCAGCGTATTTGTCAATATTTATAGGCAGCAAAAAAGCTCCTAATATTATTCCAACCTCCATAAAAGCCTTCGAGACCAAAAAAATACTGCATCTACAATACGTTAGGACTCTAGACAGTCGACACCCCGGGAGTGACCCTTTTTGGAGTAAACTTGATCATCCTGAAAAGGAAAAAAAGGTTAGAAGGAAAAAACAGCTTGAGGATATTTTATTTTTTTCGGAGGGTCTGGTATTTCAAAGCGCTGCTATAGCTTCTTCCAGGGAGTTATCAAGAGTGATGGCACTGGTCTCCTGGAATTCCCTCAGCTGATCGCCTACCAATGGGCTTCCCACAACCCTCACACGAATTTTGGAGGTCTCACATTTCTGGATGACTGAGATAATCATCTTGATAGAAGAAACACTAACTTCCTTTACTTTTCCAAGATCCAGTATAAACCTGTCCATCCCTAAACTTACCATCTCCTTTATCTTGGCCTGCAAATGACCTTCTATTTCCACCGCTACTGCCCTTTCGATTTTTTCCGGCATAGTAAGGCGTTGTATATCTTCATTCACTGAAAAAAATCTCTTTACCGAATTCTCTACAGGCTTCTCTTTTTTCTTAGGCTCCAGAGTCAGAAATTTTTCAACTCTCTCGATAAGTTCTTCACCCTTAAATGGTTTAACAATATAATCCCTGACACCCATTTTGACTATCTGGAGAACATTATCCTTTCCCGACTCAGCTGTGAGCATTATGACAGGTATATCCTTTAACCTGGATTCACCCTTCAGTTTACCCAGCATCTCTATGCCGTTCATGACAGGCATTGTAATATCGAGAATGATCAGATCCGGTTTTTCTCTTGTAGTAACAGCCAAACCCTCAATACCGTTCTCGGCCTCCAACAAATCACAGTCATAAAATTTAAAAGCCTTTTTAACGATCATCCTGATTGTCTTGCTGTCATCGACCGTAAGAACTTTCAAGGCCATTATCGTCCTCCAATCTTAATCATGCTTTCCTGGTTTAACAAATACTTCCACCATTGCCTCGAATCCCTGATGGCGAAACGGATATCTCTCATGCCTCAGCCAGCCTACAGATTCTATCTTAAAATCGCTTCCACTCGTAATAGAGGGGATAGACAGTCTGCAGGGCAAACCTGAGTCGCAGAAACGCGACTTCAAGTCTCCACCAATCATATTACTCAACTCACCAATAACATCCTCGATTTCCTCCTGGCCCTCGATTTCTTCCAAGGCCATTCCAAGCATCGATGCTGTCATAAGGCGTGCGAAGTTATCTTTTACATGAATGCTGACTATACCCATAATATCTCCTGCAAAGCTAACTGAACCAACAATTTTTTCGCCCTCAATAACCGATTGAGCCTGGTCATCGCAAAAGTCAATCGCCATAGAGAGCATCGTATCGAACACCCCACAGGTTGCATTAGTGGCAAAGGCTTTCAAATCCAGCGCATTGATCTCATCCATTTCACCATTCCTTCTGTTTCATATATAAGTGTAGGTTATTCCCTCCAACACAATATTTTAAATATTGTAATCCACTAGTTACATAACATAAAAGTCCAGAGACACAGATGCAAAGCATAGTATGACAAAACTTCCGGCACAGTAACTACTTAGATCAGGTTATCGACACATGCTAGAGAAACTTTAGGTAATTTATTGCCTTGTTTCTCACATGAAAAACTTCGAATACTAAAAACCAAATCCCTTAAGTTCTCAGGTTTGGTATAATACTTAGGAGGAGACCTCATTTAAGCATTCACAAGGCAGTTTAATAGTAACAATAGTTCCCCTGCCGGCACACCTTTCAACTCTTATATCGCCACCCAGGTCTCTTATTATACCGTAGCTGATAGAAAGACCCAGCCCAGGGGATTTCCCAGTCTCTTTAGTGGAAAAAAAAGGATCAAAAAGTTTGTCAATATGAGCGTCTGCAACCCCATAACCTGTATCCTCAAAAGAGATCTCTATAAAATCGACCTGTGACCTACGATAACTGAAGGTTTGAGCAGAGATCTTTAACAACCCGCCGCCAGGCATTGCGTCACCCGCATTTACTATAACATCAAAAAACACTTCCAGCAGGCTATCACTGTTACAATAGATCAATGGCAGTCCGGGCTCGATATTCTTTATAATTTCTACTTTTTTTAACCTGTCGGCTGCCAGGGACAGAGCCTTTTGAATTCCATCTTTCACGTTGCTTTTTCCCTGTGTATGCCGAGAAGAACCGCAGAATCGCAGCATACCCCTGACAATTCCTGCTATCCGGTCCGATTCCATTTTCATTTTTGATAAGTACTTCTTCAGGCGGGTGTCCGGATTTCCGGATATTAATAAAAACTGAATATAAGAAGAGATTATATTCAAGGGGTTCAGTATTTCGTGGAATGCACCGGATGTCAATCGCCCTATAGAGGCCAGTTTTTCAACCCTGGCGGCCTGGGACCTTGCCTCAAGCAGGGATTTATGTTCCTTTTCAGACTTCTCATATAAAAACCAGTTTTCTATAACCAGCGAGCACTGTTTGGATAACATGGTTAGCAATTTGAGATTCTCAAGAGTTATTGAGCTTTCACTGATCGGTGTATACACGAAAACAGCCCCCAGCGTCTGTCTGGCAGTTATGAGAGGCAGCATAACAATCGTTTTTTCTCGACTGGATGTGAGAGAGGGAATAATCGCAGTCTTTCTTCTATTTATTACCCAGGAAAACATGCCGCATTCTATCTGTAATAGAGCCTCTTTCCGGAATATTTCCTTCCTGTCAGCAGGCCATACGTTTCTAAGTTCAAACTCGTGGCTATCCTCATGAACCAGGAACATCCCACAGGCATCAGTCCTGATAATTTTCTGAGCGTAATCCAGAAAACTAATCCACGTCTGATTAATAGTGGAAGGAACGGGTATCTCCTCCTGGAAGCGAACAAGTTCCTCCATCTTATCGATAAATTCCAGAACAGCCTCATAGCTATTTTTCAGGGATTCCATGTAAGGCCTTTTATCTGCCTGTCTTACAACAGCGTAGCTTTAGTTGATTAACCCATACTCGAAAAGTACGAGCCCTAACTTTCTAGCGATAAAAACATCCGAAAAGAAACCGAAAGCTCGAAGCCAACCCTTCAAAACTACCTATGACGACTGCTCAGGGCTCTCTTTCTAAAGCCGGAAGTCCTATTTAGAAAATTAAACCCAGTGCCGTAAAGGCGAGCGGTGGGCGTTTTTAATATATCCATGACCCCTTTATTAAGGCCTGCTCCCTGTTATCCCGCCGCTCGCCTCACCCCTTTAGTGCTCAGGCCTATCTACCACCGTACCTGGTCGGCTTCTAACAGAGAGCCCTGAACAGTCTTCCTGTTTTATCACGCTTCGGCTCCTTTGGATTACCCTGTCGTCATCAGCGGAGAGCTTGCGGTTCCCTCACAAGTCCGAATCTTTCGAATATACTCCTCACACGCTGGCCGCGGTCCGCAGCGCAGGGTGCCTTTCACGGGCATAATGGGAAATATCTCCGGATTTTGCCGGCACCCTGAAGCAAGGACCGCCTCCTCTGCCAGAGTAGAGGCGGACTGAAGAGGGAATCGTAAGCTCGAAGCTAATACTCAAAACACAAGCCTTGACGACTGCTCATAACTCTCTTCCTCAGAGCATAATTCAAGCCTTAAAGAAATATATTTTGCACCTGTAACATATAATTTTCAGGACGCTGGCAGAGTATTTTCTGAAAAGGCACTTCTCAAAAAAATCTATGATAAAGGAGCTATAAACTGAGCTATATCTTCAAATTCCCTTTCCATCTGTTCCATAATAGTCTGTATTGAGTCTGGATCTAGCTGCAAAATATTCGAGGCCCTACCATCCAAAATCGGAACACGATTATCTCCGCCCCATCCCATATTCAGGCTGCGGCATAGAATATCGGCAAGATGAACAATCGAGGCTTCATAGCAGAAACGGTCTGCGAGGGAAGGCTCGTGATGATAGGCAATCGTGCTTACCAGCTTGGGAGGTAGATTCCAAGCCTCCGCCAGTAACTTACCGATCTCAGCATGTGTGTACCCAAACATCTCATCTTCGGCCACTGTGATAAGAATATCATCGTCCAAAGCCTTAGAAGCTGCCGAGGCAAATTTTTCCGGCATGAACAGCATTTCCACTATTTTACCGATATCATGTAAAAGTCCCTCAACAAAAATTTCTTCAACATTTTCATACCTCAGATATTCACCCAGAACTTTGGCTCCTACCGCACAACCCAGAGAGTGATCCCACAAACCTTCACGCTGAAACTCGCTACCACTTTTATTATTACTGAAAAGGTCAAATATAGAAGTACTCAGAAGGAGATTCCTTATGGCCTCAAATCCGACCAGCACAATCGCGCCGGTTACTGTGGCAACACGTTGAGGAAATCCATAGAAAGAAGAATTAACAAGTCTCAAAAGTCTTGCAGTGAGAACCTGATCATCTGTAACGACCTTTGCCAGTTCCCTGGCCGAAGATTTAGGATTGTTAACAAGTTCAGTTATCCTGAGAACAGTCCTCGGAAGAGTGGGAAGATCTTCAATCCTGGCTATGATCTTTCCCAACTCAGAAGGATTCATCCCACTTTCTCCCTCTCATATACCTCTCCTGCAGCAATCTAATAGCAACCCTCATGATCTCTGACATTAATTCATCATGTGTGGTCCCAGAAAATTTAATTCTTGTCGCTTTTTCTATAGACGCGGTAACTTTTTCCCATTCTTCAAGTTCCTTCCTTCCAGTATTATTCTCCTCCCCTTGAATCGATACCTTGGCCACTCCCCAGGACTTCAGGACAATGATATTTTTTTCAGATAGTTTTATCCCTTCACGCAGCAGCAGAAGCCCCTCTGAGTTAAACACAGGCTGAGCAAGGACCATCCCCATCTTTAATTTTTTAGCATCAACAATTACCATGAGTAGCCCCAAAATATTTTACTCGTGCAAGTCTTCAAGCACCTTTAACAGCTCCTTCAGCTCTATTGGTTTTTCCATATAATAATCCGCCCCCTTATCGATAGCTCTCTCTATAGTATGACTATCCCCAAATGCGGACAGCATTATCACCTTAATCATGGGGTTGCTCTTTTTTATCTGTTGTAGAACTTCTATTCCATCAATTCCCGGCATCTTTATGTCCAGCAAAATTACATGGTCTTCCTGTCGATTCAATAAAGCCACAGCTTCTTCGCCGCTCGAAGCTATTGTTACTGTGTGGCCCATAATAGACAGGAACTCCTTCAAGAGTTCGCAAATAGGAAGCTCGTCATCGACCACTAAGATATTCATCAGTCCATTCTCCTTTTTGGTGCCTTATTCACCGGTTAGTATGAAAAAAGCATCACAAAACTTGTTACCCGGGATGAATGTGGGCACATCAAACATTTGAAGCAAAATTCATACCGTTTACCCCATTGATTGACTATTGACTGCACCCAAATTGTATTTGTCAAAACAAAAAATCCTAATTTGATCAGGTTTCTCATTTTTTTCTAAAGTATGTTCCTGTTGCTGACGATAAATGGGTCAGGGGAAAACACGCATTTCAACACAAAACCCAAACCCGGATTAACAAGAACTAAAGATTTAAGGAGCCGAGCACAAAGATATGGCAGGGAAGCCGTGCGCGGCCGCAACAAAAACCCAACAAAAATCAAGGAGGATAGAGTATGAGCGGATTGGTAATTAATAACAACATTATGGCGATGAATGCTGCCAGAAACCTCAGCGCCACTTATGACCAGTTGGCCGTATCCACGCAGAGGCTCTCTTCAGGCCTGCGGATTAACTCTGCAGCCGATGATGCGGCAGGACTGGCTGTTCGTGAAAATATGCGGGCAGACATAGCGGTGCTCAATCAGGGAGTTAGGAATGCGGGAGATGCCATCTCCATGATTCAAACCGCTGAAGGTGGTCTAGGCGTAATCGACGAGAAACTTATTCGAATGAAAGAACTGGCTGAGCAAGCCGCTACCGGAACATACACTTCAGCCCAGAGAGCCATCATGAACAGTGAGTACCAGAAGATGGCCGACGAAATCACGCGAATCGCAAATGCAACCGATTTTAATGGAGTCAAACTTCTTGACGGCAATCTGAGCGAGGGGCTCACAGTCCACTTTGGCACAGGAAATGATTCTGCTGAAGACTATTACTCGATTACAATAGCCAACAGTACAGCCAGCGGTTTGGGCCTTGGTTCCGGGGGAGGGACCTACACAACAATGACCGCGGAAAAAGAGGAGACATCTAAAACCACGGCCCTGGGGTATGACGGTTACTTCAGCTTCTACTATGATGGAAATGCCGATGGAACCGATGCGGTCTCCGAGATTGCCGGATTCTACCAAGTCACGTCAGGCATGGACCTCGAGGATATTCAAAACAGGATAAACCAGGGGACCGCAGCCCGTATGAGGGTGGATCTTGGAAGCACCGTGGTTAGAGGTGACACATTCACAATAGGTGGAACTACTTATGAATTTATGGACAGCGCCGCCACTGTAACAGCGGGTAATATCGGAATTATTGATGATGGAGTTAGCGGTCTCAACTCATTAACTCAGGCGAGCGCCGTGACCGCGTTAGTAAACGCCATAAACGCAAATGGTGGAAACGTATGGGCAGTCGCATCCGCAACTGCATCCACGGACTTCATGCTCTTTGCAAAAGCGCCTGGTGATGATGCCAACAATACCATTCTGGTCAGTGGAGCGGATGTAGGTTTAACAGTTTACAACACCGCCGTAATCGGAGGCACGAGTGGCTACCTGGATGCAGGAGGCAGCGCATGGGTAACAGCTGATATCTACTCATGGACGACCGGAGAAGGCAGTACTCGATATAACCTGAGACTTACTGCCGCGGATGCCGGAGCCAGCTATGACATAACCATTGGCCAGGACTCCGGACCGGGCGAGCTGGTAAGCGGGGGAGGTCTTACCTTCTTTGACGATGATTACGATACAGTTGCCGAATGGACTACCGTCGCTGGTGGGACGGCAACAGGCGTTTCTGATATTACCACCCAATCAAACGCCCAGTCCGCGCTTGTCATGATAGCCACCGCCATCCAGACCAAGGAGGAGACTCGCGCCAACCTGGGTGCCATGCAAAACAGGCTTGAAAATACTATTACGAACCTCAGCGTCCAGGCTGAGAACCTTCAGGCCGCTGAATCGCGGGTCTCAGACGTAGATGTGGCAACAGAGATGACTGCATTTACAAGAAATAACATCCTGGTACAGGCGGCCATTTCCATGCTCGCTCAGGCCAATAACCTACCTCAGATGGCATTGAAGCTGCTTGGCTAACAGGGGCTATTAACCGCAGAAACAATATAACCCTGACCGGGGCAGGGGAATAAATTCCCCTGCCCCTACGATCTCTAGACTTTTAAAATCAAAGGAAAAGCGGCAGATTCTGCTTGTATGGGAGAAAAATCTTCCTATACAAGCCCTTGAGCAGAATAATGCTTACCAAAATGGTCATGCTCTTTTTTACCTCTATACGTCAGTTAATAACACTATTCAGTAATTTGCTGTTCTTTTTTCATCACCTCTAATTTATATTGGCACGCTCTTTGCGGAACCTTTTTTAACATAAAATGATTATCATTTAATAAAATTCTATCAGGGGGAAGCATGTCTGCCAACATCACCTTTTCCGGGATCAGCACAGGAACCGACTTTGCCTCTATTGTAGACGGACTTATCCAGGCTGAACGGTTTCAAATTGACGCACTTGACTCCTGGAAATCGGAGTGGGAAGAAAAGGTCACATCCATTCAAGGGTTAAACACGCGCCTGGCATCTTATAAATCTTCGGTCGCCTCCATCAACAGCGAAAGTGAATTTATGGCAACGTCCGCTACATCGAGCAATGAAGATGCCGTACTTGTTACTTCAAACAGCAACGCAGTTCCAGGCACCTATAATATTGAAATAGGCGCAATCTGGGAATACCGAAAGCCTATCTCCATCTCCAACGCATCAACCTCGAACTTCAGTGACGCCCTTCTCAAAATTACTATTGACAATACTGACACAAATTTCTGGAGTAATGTTGATTCAGACGGCGATGATATCCGCTTTTACCAGGGCGACACCAAGCTGGACTACTATATAGAGAGTTGGGACCACGTGTCCGATCAGGCAGAAATATGGGTAAAGGCCCAAAATATCAACTCAGGCGGCGATGAAATAAATATGTATTACGGAAATTCATCTGCCGTTGCTGAATCAAGCGAATCAGATACCATGGATAAACCCGGTTGGGACGAAGGTTCCTCGGCAAAAGGAGGTCTATGGCATTTGGATGCTGGTGCAGGTAATACTATAACAGACACAAGCGGAAACGGGAATGAGGGCGAAGCAGTGAACGCAACCTGGGATGCTTCAGACTGCTCATGGGCAGACGCTGAATACAGCAGTTATGGCCAATCAATTTCAGTCGATGGCACTGCTGACCGCACATTTCAAGTCGCCGCTCGAATAACGATAGATTCCACTAACAACACTATTGATTTCGAAGAAACTCCTGCTGGAGGAGATATGGGTGCTGAGCTCACCGCAACCATTGCCGATGGCATTTACACGCTCCCAGATCTTGCAACGGCCGTAAAAACCGCCATGGAAACGGAGTCAGCAACCTCTGGAAATTCAATAACATACAATGTGTCCTATGACCCTGTCGCTAATAAATTCTCTATAGGCTCTGCCGGAGGGCTGGACGAGCTTGGAATTCTCTGGAATACAGGCTCAAACGCGGCTACCTCACCTTTTAATGAACTCGGCTTTTCTGATTCGGATGACTCCGGGGCCACGACATACACAAGCGACATCCAGGCGGTTACAAACCTGGATTCAGCAGACGCATTCACTATATCGACATGGATAAAAACAACTGATACAGGCTCCACACTCATTAATCGAAACGCCACCGGATTTACCATAGGGGATACAAATAACAAAATCGACTTTGAAGAGGACAATGGTGTTGAATCTAAAACAGGTTTGACAGCTGTAGTAGAAATCGGAACTTATGATAGTACCAGCCTCTGCCAGGCCATTGAGGCGGCACTGGAGACTGAAAGCAGTACAAATGGGCATGGCATAGATTACAATGTCACCTATGACGGGGGGACCGACAAATTAACCATAGCCGAAAATGGCGCTATTCTCACTGAATTGAAGCTCCTGTGGAACACGGGACCAAATTCCGATGAGAACGCAGGCAGACTTCTGGGATATGATATTTCCTCAGACGATACCGGTAATACTACTTATGCCGGGGATAATGCCGTGATTGCACAGAAGGTCTTAAACCTGGGACTTTCACAGGGGCCTATCTCATATGCAGAATTTACGATGGATACGAGTGACGGGTCGACCCTCACTCTCACCGATGACACAGTCCCGTTGAATGACGGATTAGCATGGCATCAGTTGGCGGTTACCATAGACACTGAAAATGCGGTTGCTAGACTTTACGTAGACGGTGAACTCAGAGACGAACAGAATTTCACGGGCGGTTTCTTGTCCTCCGGCAAGCCAATGAGCTTTGGTTCCGCAGCGGATATAGACGACGCAGCAGAAAATATCTATACCGGTCTTATGGACGAGGTAAGGCTGGTAGACCGGGTAATCAGAGCGAATGACCTCCTTAAAGACTATGATCAGACTGTGACCCAGCCTTCTGCTGAAGCTGGCGAGCACATAACTCTGGGAGGATTGGCAACAAATGAGACCGAGATCCATTCAGGAGCGTCAGCCGCTACAACGATTATAAACAGCAGCGGATCCGACACCAAGGTCTTTGCATACCGTTATGCCGGGGGGCAAACTATAACCATCACCGTCCCCGATGGAACTACCCTCGAAGGATTGGTCAATTTGATAAACACCGATGCAAACAACCCTGGTGTTACAGCCAGCATACTCGATGATGGTCTGGACAGCGACACGTCTTACCATCTAATACTGACCGGGGAGGACACGGGCAAGGCCAATTATATCCTCATCGACAATGAACAAACAACACTGGATGGTACTAACAGTACTATCGACTTCCGTGCCTCCACCTTCACTGAAATGCAATCCGCCCAAAACTGCCAGGTAAGGATAAACGACTACGGCATCGAGCGCTCATCCAATGTCATCACCGATGTTGTCGATGGAGTATCTTTTACTCTTGTAAGCGATGATTCCTCGGCCACCGCTGCTATAAACTGGGACAGGGCAACTATCAAAACTCATGTTCAACAGCTCGTAACCAGCCATAATTTTGTCATAGATTATATAAAGGAACAAACCGCCTATACCGAAGACGAGGAAAACGGAGCGATGATTGGTAATTACGGTTTTCAAATAGTACAGCAGAGATTAAATAACATCATGACAACCTCCGTTCCAGGTCTGGCAGACGGCACTGACTCTTACTCACATCTGTCTCAGATAGGAGTGTATTCTGATCCTGACGACGATGGAAAATGGAAAATAGATGAAGCAATTTTGGACTCCGCACTGAACAATGATCTTCCGGGGCTAAGAAATCTTTTTATCCTGGATACAGAGAGAACTATTGGTGCTCCCGAAAAGACCTTTTCAGAATGGACAGGAACCGCTTTGATCAGTTCCAGCGGGACTTATTCAGGTACTAGCGACAATACATACACCTTTACTGTAGCAGGATCTTATGGAACGACCTATACCCTGGGAACTGATAGCATCACCATCACCTGGACAGACTCAGATGGGGAGACTGGATCTTTTGAGGTAGAGCCCGATGATGCAGGTGAGCCCCAGGATATCGCCGGCCCATTTGCCGAGGCTCTGGGAGTATATGTCTCCCTGCAGGGTAATGGCAGTACTGTCGTGGCTGGAGACACCTTTGTCATCCGGACATTTCCAAGCGGTCTCCCGGGGATAGCTGAACTTTTGGAAAATGAACTTTTGAATCTCACAGACTCCTCAACCGGGCCAATGAATGTCCTTTTGACTAATTATGACGGTATCATCACAAATATAGAAGCAAAGGTGGAAGATGAGGAGGCCAGATTAGCGCTTGTTGAACAAAGACTTACCGAAAAATTTGCAAGGCTGGAGTCAACACTGGCAACACTCTCCAGCCAGGAGCAATATATGCAGACCCTCTTAGACCAGCTGCCTTCAACTAGTTCTGACGATTAGTGAAAACGAGTTTCAATAAGATAAATAAACCTGCTCCGAAATAAGGAGGATTACGGCATGCATGACTACGCGCATCTTCAGTATAAAAAAACCCAGATCACCACTGTTGACAGGAGAAGGCTTGTTGTACTTCTTTATGAGGGTGCTGTTAATTTTCTTATAAAGGCCCGGGAAGGAATAGAGGAAAAAAATATTGAGAAAAGGCATAATAATATAAATCGTACCCTCGCCATTATAGATGAACTTAAAAACGCCCTTAACTTCACACAGGGAGACGAAATTGCCAAGGCACTGGACGCCTTATACAGCTTCATGCACAGACATCTAGTGTCCGCCAGTATAAAAAATGATCCGCATATGATAACTGAAGTAATCAACATACTCTCCGACTTGAATGAGGCATGGAAAGCAATTGCTTCTGACCCTGAACTGGCAAAGATCTCACAGGATCCACCTGCCAAAACCTCAGGGTTAAGAGCATGATTAATATTTTACTCTTTAGCCAAAACTATTCGTTTCATAAAAATCTATTCTTTCTTAAAGAAAGCACTTGGTTATGTTGTCTTTCTATGTCAAACAAGAATCAGCAATTTCTCTTGACCCAATTATTGTCTCTATCTTTTCAGGGCTTAAATTATCTAGATACACGACATGCTTTCTAGTGGAGCTTTTTGTCTCAACAGTTCTAGAGACCTGACGGCTTCAGGATAGCCGGGTTTTATGCTGAGCGCCGTTTCATAGCCGGACTGCGCCCGTTGCTTCATGCCCATGGCCAGATAGCAGTGTCCTAATCTTGTATAAGCCTCGTAGCTTGCCGGGTTGTATTTTAAATACCTGTCCAGGCATTCCACAGCCCTATCTGCTTTATCAAGGCTGAGGTAGATAGCACCGAGTTCCACGAGAAATTTTTCAAAGCCCTTATCCATACGAATAGCCTTCTCCACGTGTTCTACACCCTTTATCATCCTTCCTAACCCGAACAAAACCAGACCATATTCAAAAAAATATCTAGGTTTGTCAGGGAACTCTTTTATTAGGCCCTCATACAGAAGGCTCGCCTTTTCATGCTCTTTTCTCATAGCATATTCTGTCGCGAGGCCCCACCTGACCTCTTCCCTTTCAGAAAAAATCGCCTTCGCCTTTTTCAGATATTCTAAGGCACCATTGCTGTCTCCGGCCTCGTGCTTTTTTTGCTATCGGCCATTAAGTCAGCGAACTCCTTCTCTTTTCGCCTTGTCTCATCCGCACCTTCCAGCCCATGAATCATGGCTGACTCCTTCTGGGCGTACTTGACTTTTTCATCCCGGATTATTTTGCCTCTGCGGATGATTGATTTGGCTTCTTCTGATTCAGGATAAAACTTCAGGTATTTCCTGGCATTAATAATCGCATTTATATACTCGCCCGTCTCGATTTGATCATTAGCCTTTTTTAAGCATGCTTCAATCCGTCCTTTCAAATATTCGATTCGCTCTTCAACTGCTTTCTCTTCGTTTCTTGATTTTTTAAGCTTTTCAAGACAGGCTATGGCCCGGTCATACTGCTCTTTTTTATTGTAACAATCAGCCAGTCTATCAATTACAGCTCTGCTTTCTCCTGCTGTTCTGAGTTCAATATTGTATTCATCAATAGCATCATTGCAATATCCTAGCTCTTCCAATATCAATTCCATCCTAAAATGATTCCCTGCCCGATCCGGAAGATTTTCCAAAGCTAAATGCGCCTTTTGATATCTTTGTAATCTGCCTAAAGTTTCCTTATATACAGGGAGAAGCTTAAGAGCTGCCTCCTTTGCTCCCAAAAGAACAGTGCGATTCCTGGCCAGCCTGGTCTTTACTTTCTCTATATCCGTTTCATCCCATTCCACGTTCAAACTACGCCTGACTATTAACATGTCCTGCTTTACCATGCTGTCCCGCAAAAGATAGTTCGCATAAGCTAATTCACGAGCCTTTGTGGAACTTCTGGTATTTGATGCCATTGCCTCCTGAAACTTTCTAATTTTGCTGAAGGCTTCCGGGTTCTTCTCAACTTCTTTCGACATAACCCTATTGGACTTTAAACCAGAACTGCATACGCCTATAACCTTTTTGAGGTCTTTAGTAGCTAGAGTCAGCTCACTAATGATACTGTCGACATCACATCTGCTCTCCCTTTTCGAAGTGTAGGCGATGATATCGGAAAACCGGTAGGTTTTACCACAGTATTTTTTCATCACCTCTTTAAGGGTCATCTGCGAGGTGCCTTTTACCCTGGCTCCGCCCTCTGTAGCGTTGATAACTTCCGCATCGGTAGAGGCGATCATCTCCTCAATCACCTTTAACTGTCCAAGCAGCTTGGAGGTTGTACACACTTCTCCCCCCCCAGTAACCCTTTACCCATATGCGCTCACCTTGAGTCTTGGCTATAGAACTGCCTGCCTGATCGAGCTGTTCGCTTATCATGTATCCATGGCGATCGATCTTTATCTTCTCCGCAAAATCGACTCCCTCC
>CAZVGY010000090.1:0-15625 GCA_964627015.1 uncultured Desulfobacteraceae bacterium | reverse complement strand
TGTTAACTATGCTTAGAAAAAAGCCAATTTAATTTTTTGCTTCCTAAGCCCCTTAAATATTCTTCTTAGCCGGGGTGGGGAGCACCGTGGGAGTGAGGAAAATAAGGAGCTCCGACTTCTCGCTAGTTTTTCTCTGGGCCTTAAATAGGTATCCCAAACCCGGGATATCTCTGAGCCAGGGGACACCGCTCTCATCGTCGCCCTTACTTTCCTTGTATATGCCGCCTAGTACTACCGTATCCCCGCTTCTGACCATCAGCGTGGTACTAAGGGCCTTCTTTAAAAGTCGGCTGGTGGATGGCGCCTGATCATCAGTTACCTCGATCTCCAGCGTAATAAAATCATTTACGCTAACGGCACTTGGTGTGACTGTTAGAGATAAGGTAGCATCCAGTGTGGTGGATGCTACATTTTCAGTGGCGGGTATGATGATGGAATCACCTCTACTTATGCTTGCGGCTGTGCCTTCCCTTGCAATTACCTTGGGTGCTGAAATAACCTTTGCGTCTCCTTCACTCTCCGCAAGAGCCAGAGAAGCGTCGAGTGTCAGGGCGCCAAGCTGACTAGATGTCAGCCAGCCAAGTGTAAAGGCCATATTTCCGGCCCAGCCGGTAGGGCTGTTGGTAGAAAAAGATCCCCCATATAATCTGTCACTGCCCGCCGTATACGTAGTCGCGTCAGTAGGTATTCCATACGGCACGCCGAGCTTGTTCTTCCGCTGCCCTTCAATATTACCCCATTTAACTCCCAGGTCCCGGGTAAAATTGGTAGTTGCATCTACAATACGCGCCTCTATCATGATCTGCTTGACCGGTGTGTCAAACCTCTTCACGGTCTTTTTAGCCACCTCGATACTGGAAGCGATATCCGTTATAATAATGGTGTTGGTGCGGGTATCTATACTTATCTTTCCCCGGTCACTCAGAATTATATGACCTTTTATTTCTTCTGCCTCGGCAAAATCAACAGCCAGATACTCGGTTACAAGGGGCTCCAGCTCCTTTGCCTCCTTTCTTTCCTCCAGCAATTTTTGCTTTTCAGCTGCCACCTGTTTCTCAAGTTCAAGTTGCTTTCTTCTTTCCTCAGCCTCTATCTGAGCTATCTTTGCACGAGTGGTAACCCATATAACATTTCCCTCGCGCCTCATGCCCAGGTCATTGTTGGCCAATACCAGGTCAAGCGCCTGATCCCAGGGCACATTCTTCAGTCGCATGGAAACGGTTCCTTTTACCTCCGGACCCCAGATTATATTCAGGTTGCTTATCTCTCCGATCAACCTCAATATGTTTGTGACATCAGCGTTTACAAAGTCCATCGTCATAGGAGCACCCTTGTAACCTTCCTCAGAGACCTGTGGAATGGACCCGGAAGAAGCGGCATCAGGAATCCCGGAGGCAGGCTGCTTTATGGAAGACACAGAAGACACAGCTGCTGCACCTTCTGCTCCCTGCTTTACCGGCACTAGTATTTTTTCGGGCGGCTTTACAGATGTTGAGCCGAAATCGATCTTAATCTCCCTGTCTGTCTGGTCAACGTGGAAGGGAACCATTTCCTTAAGGGAGATAGCCAGAGAAAGCCTGTTTTTCGAGAGGTTCGATTTTACCCGTTCCACAGCGCCTTCAAAATTGGAACTGTCAAGTCGTCTCAAGAGAATCGGAGGGACTGAGGCATCTTCAAGGATCAGATCCATGGTCTTAGGTCCCGTCCTCTCCAGCTCGTAGCGTGCTTTCTCGGCCGTTGTGATTGTAAGCCTGGATTTTCCGCTGTTCAGCATGGAAAAATCTATGCCCAGAACCTGGGTCGAATCCGTCGGCTTTTCTTTAAAGAAAATTCTGGGGTCTGAAGGTCTTGTTTCTTTGGTACCGAGAGCCTCCTTTCCAGGGACTGGGGCTGAAGCCACCTTTGCAGGTGTTGGCTTAACAGGCCTGAAAGACAGGGTGATAACATTGTCTTTTTCCACAACAGAATGTTCTCCGGCAGAGGCCAGCTCAAAAATTACTCTGGTAGTCAACGCCTGGGTGTCGCTCTTTTCCACACGAACGGCCTTTATGTTTCCATCGTCTACGTGGGTATACTGAGGGAGATCAGCTCCAGAAACTGCTCTTATGTCAAGGACAATTCTGGGGGGGTTGATCAGCTTGAAGGCCGTATGCGGTGCGAATTTGCTGTTCCTCACCTCAATGACCGTCATTTCACCACCAAATGAGTTGACTTCCACGGCTTCTACTGTAGCAGGCCCGGACTCCTTAGAGGAAAGCTGAGTGCTGCCGGTAGTAGCGCAGCCGCCCAGTATAAAGACGGCAAAGGCCAGACATATCCGTGAAAAAAACTCGCTTCTATTATTCAAGCTTCTTCTTAACATATACGATCTCCCTGAATACCCGGTCTTGACTATATTCTTCAGACTTTCCCGCCGCCACCGGGATTAGCTAAAATGCCTCCGGCAGCCCTTATTGGTCCTTGCCTTTATTCCTTAGATATGAGAGACTTGGAAACATTCTCATACCTGATATTGCCTTTAAAATCCCTTCTCTTTTCTCGAATTATAACTTCATTTTCTTTAATTTCAGCGACTTTGCCCTCATGCACCCCAATCGGGGTCCCCTCCCGAATGACGTATCCCAGGCCCTTTGCATCACGTACCATGGCCCAGCTGTCCTCAGGACCAATAACAATCGCTATCAAATCCAACTGCGAAACATCGAGTGTTTCGAGGTAGGTCTTGGGTTTCTGCTTTTTCTTTTCTTCAACTGATTCCTGCTCCGCAATAAACGGCTTAAAGGGATCTGTCATGTCTGTGGGATCATAGGTCACATCCACAGGGGATTCTTTTTTTAAAGCTCCTTCGGTTTTTGCCTGGCTTTTCTCTTCTATCCCACGTGGGCCTTTGTACAGGACCTCCTGTGAGGCCAGAACAGTACTGGACCCGAAAAACAAGCAAACTAGCAGGAGAGCAATCGCTAGACTACTTTTTCTTTCCAGATTTCGCATCCTCTTTCCCTTTAAACCTGTATGTTACAGCATCACATTGTGTGACCAGTACTGTGGAAAGGTCCTTTACCGGCTTCATAGAGACATTCAGGATATTAACAATCCTCTCCATCCTGCCCACCTTATCAAAAAACACAGCAACATCATGGTAATTGCCGCTGACCACCACCGCCACAGGAATTTCTATATAAAAGTCTTTAACGTTTTCATTTTTGGGACTGAAAAGACGAAATTCCAGGTTAGAATCATTGCCAAGCTGGGTTATTCCCCTCAAAAGACTCGGGATCTCTCTCTCGTTTGGCAGGAGCCTCAGTGCCTCCTTGAACTGCAATTCGACCTCGGCCTGCTCGGCCCTGAATTTGGTCAGGCTTTTTGATTTTATTCTGGCCTGATTTATCTGCTGTTCCAAGCCCTTGATATCCTGTTCAGTCTTTGCAATAGCTTCGGTCTTTGGGAAATAGACTAGAAACAGAAAGGCCGCCGCCACTACAACAATCGTGCCCACCAGAATAAGTAACTTGTAAGCCGGCTTTAGCTTTTCAAGTTTTTCTGCAAAAGAGGCCTGTTCCGCCATTACGCTGAATCCCTCCGGTCAAAAACACCTGAAATCATCACCTGCGCCTTCCTTTTTTCACTGGCTCCGGCTTTTCTTCTTTAAATGAATATGTCTTACAGGTCAAAACAAAGTCGGTAACGTTTAATTTGTAATCGCGTAGATACTTCAACCTTGTGCTCTTGAGATCAACATTGCTTATATGCTCGCTATTCTCAAGGTTTGTCATAAACAGTGCTACAGTATCATTGTCCATTGCCGTCCCTGAAAGCGAAAGTATACCGCCCTTCTCATTCATCTCATTCAACCAGAGCCTTTCCTTGGGAACGGCCTTAGAGACTTCTTCAAGCAGCTGTATCGGGCCTTTCTTGTTTTTTTCCAGGGTCTGGATAACGTCCAGCTTTTTTTTGATCTCGCTTATGGTCTTCTTTAGTTTTTCTATTTCCTGGTTGGTTTTTGCGTAGGAGGCCAATTCCTTTTCCTTGGCAGCCTTATCGGCCTCCAGAGCGGATAACGTTCTGCTGAGGCTCAGAAAGAGATATCCCGATCCTATAAGTAACAGAACCAGCGTCAGAAAGTAGATGCTTATCTGGCGCTTTATATTTTCTTTCTTTCTTTCAGCCCTAAACGGAAGGAGATTTATGCGTATCATTTGTCACCAACACTTCTCAAGGCCAAACCCACAGCTACGGCAGCCTGAGGGGCCATATATTTTAAGTACTTGGGATCAAATAGCTTCTCGTTTATAATCAGGTTGTTAAATGGGTTAAGTTCCTCCACGGGAATGTCTGTCTCCATTTTCAGGTAGTTCTGAAACCCGGGGACTCTGCACGAACCCCCTCCCACAAGGATTTTCTCAATACTCTCGTCAGGATATGTGTTTCCAACAAAATCAAGGGCGCGTTTGATTTCCTGAACCCACTCAGTCACTACTGAGGTAAATATCTCCTCCAGGCTATGCTTCTCTTTTTCTATGGAGACCGCCCCCATTTTCATCTTTTCCGCCTCTTCAAAACTCAAATTGAACTCAGACATAATGGCTTCTGTAATCTGGGAGCCTCCATAAGAGGAATCTCTAGTGAACAGAGATACGCCGTTCTTCACAGCATTTATTCCTAATTCCTCTGCTCCCACATTAACAATAGCATAACAACCTCCCGATTCTGCGGCACTCATATGAAAAGCATTTTGAAGGGCAAAGGCATCTACATCCAGAACTACTGAATTCAGCCCTGCAAGCCGAAGCAGACTGACATAATCTTCCACAATATCCTTCTTGGCGGCCACAAGCATCACTTCCATCTGCTCCGAGCCTTCCTCTTCTTCCTTTTCTTCCTCCCCGGGTGTCTCTTCCTTGGTTATTTCCTCACCACGCAGGATATCAAAATCAAGGTTTACTTCATTGATATCAAAAGGTATGTATTGTTCGGCCTCGTCCTGGATAGTGGCTTCCAGCTCCGATTCAGCCATGTTATTTAACGTAATCTTCTTTACTATCACAGAATAACCCGAGATCGAAGTGGCTACATTTTTATTTTTTATTTTCAAATTCCTGAAAAGGTTTTTTATTGCAGCGGAAACGATGTCCATTTCTTTTATTGCACCTTCGACTATTGCCTCGGGAGGAAGGCCGATGATACCGAAGCTCTTCAGGACCTTACCTTTCTTGCTGTCATCTATCTCTACCAGTTTTATAGAATGAGATCCAATGTCCAGCCCCACAAGTTGATTTTTCTTTTGAATGGCCATACTCTGTGCCCTAATCCTCAGGAAAAAGCTTGTCTTTATCAGAGAGGTCATATCCCAGGCTCAGGATAATTTTCCTCTTCGTCTCCATCCTGCAGTCTTTTCCCTTCTCAATCCTGTCAATAGTGAGCGGTGAAACCCCAGCCTTGCGAGCCAGTTCGGCCTTGCTCATAAGCAATCTCTCTCTTGTTTGTTTTACGGCGTTCCGACCCACTTTTTCCTCCAGTTTCTGGTGCCCATATGGAGTCCTGATCTAAAGATCAAATCCTGCGTTGGTCGAATTCAAACATATGCAAGTGTTTTTGTCAACCATTTTTTATAAATTATTTTAATTTTATATAATTTATATATATATTGTAGCCACCTAATCTTTATTCTACAACATATAGTAGCTGCTATTATCATCTCTTTAAATTTTTAGCATGAAATTTTCTCATATTTATGAATTTATATAGCAGCTCCTTTCGGAATATTCATGTTATTGACATGAAGAGCTAAAAATTTCTTTACAACCTGTATTTGAGAGATTAAATTCCGTCAAGTCATCATTTGGGAGATATATTAGTGCAAAACTTTAGATCAAACACCAAGAAAAAGAACCTCCTCCGTGAATACATTGAAGCAGCAGTCATCGCCGTTCTTCTCGCCCTGTTTATAAGGACATTTGTGGTGCAGGCATTCAAGATCCCTTCGGGTTCTATGAAGCCTACGCTTCTTATCGGAGACCACATCCTCGTAAACAAGTTTACATATGGGATCAAGATCCCCTTTACTGACATGTACCTTATAGAAATGAACGAACCCGAAAGAGGGGATATAGTGGTTTTTAAATGGCCTGAAGACGAAAAAAAAGACTTCATAAAAAGGGTAGTTGGAATAGAAAATGATAAGATCGAGATAAGAAACGATGTGCTATATGTTAACAACAAAAAAATAGAGACTGAATACGTAGGAAAGTACGAAGACGAAAACCTCGTAAGGGCAAACAAATATCTAGAACACCTCGGATATGAGAGTCACTTTATTCTTGACGAACACATAAGACATGAAAATTTCGGCCCGACGGTTGTTCCAAAGGATTCAATTTTCGTGATGGGAGACAACCGGGACAACAGTCATGACAGTAGATACTGGGGATTTGTTTCCCTCAACAAGCTCAAAGGAAGGGCCATGCTCATTTACTGGTCATGGCCTCACTGGAAAAGGTGCTTTCAACTGATCAGATAAGCTGCACAGCTTCTCTTTTCATGACGCGCCCGCCTTTTAGAAGTTCACCCGCTCGATGAAAGATACTTCTGCTTGCGTATATCTACCGCGGTCCAAATGACTTTTTTTAGCTCCTCGGAGGCATCAAACTCATCCAGTTGTGCAAACGGCACCATCCTAACCTCTTCTACATCAGACCCGGGACAGGGTCGCCCTGAAACGATCCACCCCCAGTAATCTATAAGCACATAGTGGTATTGAAGTTCTCCGTAACTATCCGTGTCAAGCCGGTCAAAAACCCCTACCAGCCCTCCTATTCTTACTCGAACAGAGGCTTCCTCCATAAGCTCTCTTTTTATTGCAGCAGACAGGCTTTCACCCAGCTCTACAACCCCTCCAGGCAAGCTCCACTGATTCTGACCCGGAGGCTGGCCTCTCTTTACCAACAAGACTGATCGTCCTGCAAAGATTGCGGCCCCAACCGCCACAACAGGATGATCAGGGTATTGTCTTTTCATAAGAACCCCCTGGTAGCAGTAGAAAGGGAAATGATACTTGCATCATACTCAAAAAACCTTCAAATTAATGAGGTCAGCGAAAAAAGGAAGATCCCTTGTCTCACAAAATCGCCCTTCTTACAAGGTGGAAAAGCTCATCTTTTACGCGCTGTCCTTTTAAATTGTTCCGTTGCTTTTTAAAAACCCGTGAGCATAAAAACTTGACAGAATTTCGTAATTTTGGGTAAATTATTACCTTTTCAATGCACAATACTCACTGTGCACTCAAGCCTTCTGGCTTTAGCCAGTTGTTTCAAAATCTAAAAAAAGCCGCAGGAAAGGAAAAAGGCATGACAGTAGAAAAAAAGACCATAGAAGGAAATGAGGCCGCTGCTCACGTGGCATATGCCATGAGTGATGTTGCCGCCATATATCCCATAACTCCATCCAGCAATATGGGGGAATATGCTGATGACTGGGCCGCCCACGGCCGAAAGAACATCTATGGACAGACCCTGAAGGTAGTAGAAATGCAGTCTGAAGCCGGAGCCGCAGGCGCGGTTCACGGCGCACTGTCCGCCGGCGCCCTGTCCACGACTTTTACTGCTTCCCAGGGGCTTCTGCTAATGATTCCGAATATGTACAAAATCTCAGGGGAACTGATGCCAACCGTCTTTCATGTCTCTGCACGAGCCGTAGCTACTCATGCGCTTTCCATCTTCGGAGACCACTCGGACATCAATGCTGTCCGTCAAACAGGCTTCTCACTTCTGGCCTCTGCATCTGTACAGGAGGTTATGGATCTGGCACTTGTGGCACACCTGGCAAGCATCCGTACAAGCCTGCCTTTTTTGCATTTCTTTGACGGATTCAGGACCTCTCAGGAAATTCAAAAGATAGAACTCATAGACTATGAGGATATGGCCGCGCTTGTAGACTGGGAAGCGATTGACACCTTCAGAAGCCGCGCCATGAATCCAGAGCATCCCCAGCTTCGGGGCACCGCACAAAATCCCGATATCTTTTTCCAGAACCGCGAGGCCTCGAACCCATTCTATTCCCAGATAGCGCACGTGGTCCAGGAGGAAATGGAAAAGGTTGGAGCCCTGGTAGGACGGCCATACCATCTCTTCGATTATGTGGGCCACCCTGAAGCCGACCGGGTCTTAGTCTCGATGGCCTCGAGTTGCGATGTCATTGAAGAAACAGTCAACTATCTGACCGGCCTCGGAGAACGGGTAGGGCTTGTCAAGGTTCGCCTCTACCTTCCTTTTTCCGCCGAACACTTTCTCAAGGCTCTGCCGGCAAGCGCTGATAAACTTGCAGTTCTGGACAGAACCAAGGCCCCGGGCGCCTTAGGAGAACCCCTTTATCAAGATATCTGCACCCTGTTTCAGGAAAACGGGCCCTCACCGGTGATTGTAGGAGGAAGGTACGGCCTGGGCAGTAAGGACTTCACCCCCAGCATGGTGAAGGCCACTTTTGACAACCTGCGCTCAAAAGCCCCCAAAAACCACTTTACTGTGGGAATCAAAGACGACGTCAGCTATACCTCGCTTGCGGTGGAGGAGGAAATAGACCCTTCGCCCAAGGGTACTGTAAGCTGCAAGTTCTGGGGTCTCGGCGCAGATGGTACAGTCGGAGCCAACAAAAACGCTATAAAAATCATAGGCGAAAATACGGACATGTTTGCACAGGCCTATTTTGCGTATGATGCAAAAAAGTCAGGCGGGATAACCATGTCGCATCTGCGCTTTTCGCCGCATAAGATCCAATCCCCCTATCTCTTAACCAGACCAGATTTTATAGCCTGCCACAATCCTGCATTTGTGGATCAGTACGAAATACTTGAAGGTATCAGGGAAGGAGGCTCTTTTCTATTAAACTCTCCCTGGGACCTCAATGAGATGGAAGACCATCTGCCTGACCATATGAAGAGGACTATAGCCACAAAAAATCTGAACTTCTATAACATAGACGCGGTGAAAATTGCTGCTGAGCTGGGGCTGGGAGGACGTATCAACATGATCATGCAGGCAGCCTTCTTTCAGATTTCAAATGTGATTCCTCCGGATGAGGCCTTTTCTTATATGAAGGAGGCTATCAAGAAGACATACGGGAAAAAGGGTGACAAGGTTGTTAAAATGAATGTCGACGCGGTTGATAATGCAATCGGCGCTCTTGAAAAAATAAATGTCCCTGATTCATGGGCAACCGCGGGACATGAGCCTTACCTGGAATCCGGTGAGCCCGAGTTTGTGCAAAAGGTCATGAGACCCATGCTCGCCCAGCAGGGGGATAAGCTTCCTGTCAGCGCACTGCCGCCGGACGGAATTTTCCCCACTGCCACCACCAAATATGAAAAACGAGGTATAGCAATAAACGTGCCTGAGTGGCAGCCGGAAAACTGTATCCAATGCAACCAGTGCTCGTTCGTCTGTCCTCATGCGGTTATCCGTCCGGTACTTGCTGGAGAGGAAGACCTGAAGGACGCTCCTGAAGGCTTTGTAACAGTTGAGGCCAAGGGAAAAGAGCTGAAGGGGTTACGCTACCGAATACAGATCAGTCCCCTCGATTGCACCGGGTGCGGTAATTGCGCCCAGGTGTGCCCTGCAAAGAAAAAAGCCCTTGTCATGAAGCCTCTTGGCACTCAAACCGGGACTCAGGTGCCAAACCACATATTCTCTACCGAACTTCCCTGTCTGGATGATTTGATGCCGGTTAATTCTGTGAAGGGAAGCCAGTTTAAAAAGCCCTTGTTCGAGTTTTCAGGCGCCTGCCCCGGATGCGGAGAGACTCCTTATATCAAACTCATCACCCAGCTCTTTGGTGACAGGATGATGATCGCAAACGCTACCGGGTGTTCTTCCATTTATGGAGGATCCGCTCCCAGTTGCCCCTATACTGTAAACGAAGAGGGGCACGGACCGGCCTGGGCCAATTCTCTGTTCGAGGACAATGCAGAGTATGGGTTCGGCATGCAGCTGGGAGTAAATCAGCGGCGTAATAAACTGGCTGACATTCTTCGCGAAGCTCTTGAAAAAGGGGTGTCAAAAGAGCTTGAAAGCGCGCTCAAGAATTGGCTGGACAACATGAATGACGGAGAACAGTCAAAGATATTCGGCCGCAGGATTCTGGAAGAGATAGAAAACGAATTAACAGGGTCAGATGGCGAAATAAACCCATTTCTGTTTGATATATTAGATCAAAGTGACTATCTGACAAAAAAATCTATATGGATCTTCGGTGGAGATGGATGGGCCTATGACATCGGATACGGCGGCCTGGACCATGTTATAGCCTCAGGCGATGATGTCAACATCCTTGTATTGGACACAGAAGTGTATTCTAATACAGGCGGACAATCTTCCAAGGCCACCCCGACCGGGGCTGTAGCCAAATTCGCTGCAGGTGGAAAACCTACCCGGAAAAAAGATCTCGGTATGATGGCCATGTCGTATGGCTATGTCTATGTCTCCTCCGTTGCTATGGGGGCCAACAAAAACCAGGTTCTAAAAGCCCTCCTGGAGGCGGAGAGCTACCAGGGCCCCTCGCTGATAATAGCTTACGCCCCCTGCATAAACCATGGGATCGACATGGGCATGAGCCAGGAAGAAGAAAAAAGGGCAGTGGAAACTGGATACTGGACCCTGTACAGGTATGACCCCAGACTCAAACAGGCCGGCAAGAATCCCTTCTCTCTTGACTCAAAAGAGCCAAAAGGGGACTTCAGGGAATTTCTGATGGGCGAAGTACGCTATTCCAGCCTCACCAGAACCTTTCCAGAACAGGCAGAGGAGCTTTTCAAAAAGGCCGAACAGGATATGAAGGAACGATACGAACTTTATAAAAGGATGGCTGCGGCCAACGAGTGATCACCCACCCTAAGCCCCTTTCACGGTTGTAGGCCTGTCAGGGGCTTTCTTAACAAAATTACCTTCCCGCCGGACAATTATAAATCCAGGCTGAGCTCTTCGAACGGGGCAAGGGGCTGATTTTTCAACCGCTCATATTCCTCCTCACAGGTGAGGTCATAAAAAAGGGGTGTAATAGAAATCTTATTTTCTGATAAGGCCACAGAATCAACCTCCGGCTTTGATTTTTCAACGGATTCTTTTCCGCCGGCCAGCCAATAATAAACATTACCCCGCGGATCACTTCGCCTTTCGAATCTCTCCTCGAACCTGGCAGTAGCCTGCCTGGTAATACAAGCCCCTTTTATCTTTTCCGGCGGTATTCCGGGGATATTGACATTAAGGGCGGTATTCACTCTCAACCCACTACTGAACATAAACCGTATGACCTCCTTGCTGAATCGGGCTGCAAACCTGAAATCAGGGTCCTTTGAGGCGTCCAGGGAAATGGCAGCTGATCTCACGCCCAGAAAGGCTCCTTCTGTGGCAGCAGACACCGTCCCGGAATACAGGATATTTACCCCGACATTGGCGCCCAGGTTTATTCCTGAGAGGATAATGTCCGGTGGATTTCCGTTAAATAATTCCTGCACCGCAATCTTTACACAGTCGGCAGGTGTTCCTGTAACCGCGTAGCCAAAAAAAGCTCCCTTTCTGCTTACTTTCTGGATCCTCAAAGGCCTAGAAAGAGTAATACAGTGACCTACGGCACTCATTTCAGACTCCGGGGCCACAACATTTACCTCATGATAGGCTTTGAGGCACTCGTAAAGGGCGAGGAGCCCAGGCGCATAAATTCCATCGTCATTAGTCAAAAGGATCTTCATTTCAAGTGGCCTCTTTATTAAA
Organism: uncultured Desulfobacteraceae bacterium; assembly: GCA_964627015.1. Classification (GTDB taxonomy): domain Bacteria; phylum Desulfobacterota; class DSM-4660; order Desulfatiglandales; family Desulfatiglandaceae; genus CAZVGY01. Next base: position 3,869 of record CAZVGY010000090.1, on the reverse strand, counting down.
AGCTTTCGCTCTGGGTATTGATAGGGTATGCTCACTGCATACCCTTTTCATTGATTATCAATATGATCTCTTGTATATTAGTTTTTCCATACCTGCTTGTCGGGCCAAAAAGGCGAGAACGTTATTTATCACTTCTAGTGACCTGGACAAAAAAAGTCAAATCGTATAGGAGGGGTTTATGAGACAAATCTCAGCCCTTGCCATTGTAGAGGCGGTTAGAGATGCAGCAATTCGAGCTAACCTTGAACTGGGTGAAGATGTGCGTAGCGCCATCAAGAGGGCCCAGAAAGCGGAGGAATCTCTGGTAGGTAAAGAAATCCTGGGCCTGCTGCTCGAAAATGCCGATATCGCAAAAAAGGAGAGGATCCCCCTGTGTCAGGACACCGGGGTTGCTGTCGTGTTCGCTGAAGTGGGGCAGGGGGTTCAAATAGTAGACGGTGACTTGAAATCCTCACTTGAGAAGGGAATAAGGCAAGGATATAAAAACGGTTATCTCCGCAAATCGGTCTGCCACCCCTTCACCAGAAAAAACACTGGTGATAATACTCCTATAATTACTCATCTGGACATAGTACCTGGAGACACGCTCAAGGTGTGGGTAGTTCCCAAGGGGGGGGGTAGCGAAAATATGAGCAGACTCTTTATGCTGCCTCCCTCGGCAGGGTGGCCGGGTGTAAAAGAGAAGGTCGTCGAGACCGTAGAAAAAGGGGGCCCAAATCCATGCCCTCCTACTATAGTGGGTGTGGGGATAGGCGGCAATTTTGAACAATCTGCATTGCTGTCAAAACGGGCCCTGCTGCGGTCCCTGGGCACGGCAAACCCCGATCCAGAGCTCCGCGACATGGAAGCAGAACTGCTCAGAGAAATAAACAAGACCGGCGTGGGGCCCCAGGGTCTTGGAGGCCGAATTACCTCCTTTGCCGTCCATATCCTCATGATGCCCTGCCACATAGCCAGCCTCCCCCTTGCTATAAATATCCAGTGCCATGCGAGTAGACATGAAGAAATTATTTTCTAATCCATAGGAGAAAATTATGGGAGAGCTGATCCATCTTGAAACCCCTTTATCTGAACAAGATACAATCGCTTTGCATTGCGGAGACCGCGTCACAATAACCGGCTCTGTCTATACAGCCAGGGATGCCGCCCACCGCAGGCTGGTGGAATTAATCTCCAAAGGAAAGGAGCTTCCAGTCCCGATCGACGGGCAGATCATATATTATGTGGGACCTTCTCCTGCTCCACCGGGCAGAGTCATAGGCTCCGCCGGTCCCACAACCAGTTACAGGATGGATCCTTATACTCCTAGACTGCTTGAGCTTGGTCTAAAGGGGATGATCGGCAAAGGGCGGCGCTCTCAGGAGGTGGTGGAAGCAATGGTCCGGTATAAGGCCGTATACATGGCTGCCATAGGAGGGGCAGGCGCACTGATGGCGGGTGCTATTAAAGATGCCCGCGTAATTGCTTACGAGGACCTGGGGCCTGAGGCGATCAGAGAACTTACGGTAGAAAATCTGCCCGCTATAGTGGTTAATGATACCTTCGGAAGGGATCTGTATTTAGAAGGACAGAGCAAATACAAGATTGGATAACCATAAAATGAAGAATACGCCTTTTGAAACCCTACGGAAGAAAGAATTGGACATCCTCTTAAAATTCAGTTCTTTGATTAATTCGTCCCTCAAAATCGAGGAGATCCTCAATTTGGCCATGCAGTGGGCGGAAGAATTCATGAACGCTGAGGCCAGCACAGTATACGAAGTGGATGAGGAAACGGGTGAACTTTTTATTCGGGTGGCGAGAGGGGAAAAAAAAGAGCAGATAAAAAATATACGCCTTAAGCTGGGCGAAGGGGTTGCGGGTAAAGTTGTCCAGACGGGACACCCCATGGTAGTTCAGGATGTCCTAAAAGAAAAGAGCTTCAGTCCGAAGTTTGATAAAATAAGCGGCTTTAAAACAAAAGCCATGATCTGCGTGCCCATGATTTTGAGAGGCAAGCGTATCGGTGCCCTTCAAGTACTGAATAAAAAATCCGGAGAGCCTTTTGTCGCTACTGACGTCGAACTGCTGATCATAATGGCTCAGCAGGTTTCGGTTGCCCTTGAGAATGCCAAGCTCTATCGAAGATTGGAGGAAAAGTTTGAGCTCACTGCCCGTGAGCTAAAAACCACACAGGAAGAACTTATTCGATCCAGCAGGCTGGCGGCCATGGGTCACCTGGCGCAGGGCGTTGCGCACGAAATCCGCAACCCGGTCATGACCATCGGCGGATTTGCCCAAAGAATAGAAAAGACGATCAAAGGAAATCCTTCTGTAGCCCACTACGCTAATATTATACTTGAAGAGGCTACGCGGCTGGAAAACCTTGTCAGGCAGGTCCAGGAGTTCTCGAATATTCTGTTCGTGATGCTGGTCCCGGGAGATATAAGAAATGTTCTCGATCGGTTAATAGAAAAATATAGACCAGTAGCACAGGAACAGGGGATCCAGTTGCTCACAGACTTACCCGAAGGTTTTCCTTTTATCAGATTAGACCGGGCCCAGCTCCTGAAAGCGCTTTCCAATGTAGTCGAAAACGCCCTCGAATCCATGTCAAAGGGGGGAAAACTGGAAATCAAGGCCTGGCAAGAAGGAAATCACCTCCAGATTCAAATATCGGACTCCGGCTGTGGAATCTCAAAAGAAGATCTTGAATCCGTGTATGATCCCTTTTTCACTTCCAAGACAAGGGGAGCAGGTATGGGCCTGACCATGGTCCACCAGATAATTATGAATCACGAAGGGGAAATCAAGATACAAAGCCAGGAGGAGAAAGGAACGATTGTAACTCTTCGATTCCCGACGGCAATATAATTTCACAGAGTTAACAGAAAAAACCAAGGCAGCAGGCTGATTACTAAAAAATACAGCCTCCCGCTGCCGTGCCGGGAAGCAGTATGGGCAAAAACCTGATATTAGACATGAACTTCAAATTCTTGCCGGGCTATGCTTAAACCAATTTATCCAAATATGAAATTTGAACTTTATTTTTACTAAAAATCCCTGGTATATAATTGCAAGAAACTGCAAAGACCGAAAGGGAGAATTTATGGGAAAACAAAAGAAAGGTCGGACCTGGTGGATATCAATAATCGCAGTCTTTGCAGGCCTAATCCTGTACTTTATTATATTTGAGTCCAGCCCCAGAGTTGAAAAACCCTTTGTTGTCAACGCGCCAAGAGCTGTTAAAAAGGTGGTTACCGGCCTTGAAAAGAATGGGGCCACAGACGAAAAAATCGGTTCCCGCCAGGCAGATGAAACCAGGGAACACAGCGTTTCAGAAGCCGAAGCCTTTTGCACAAAAATAGAAAAAGAGATGTCCGAGTTCTTCGGATATCTTGACTCACGCAGCTATGTGCAGGCAATGCACCTGCAGGGCGGATCCTATAAACGCTTCAAACAGGTTCTCAGAAGTCTTTCAGCGCACCCGCCTATCCCGGCGGGCGAAGGGGTGGACCCAAGAATTATAATCGGAAATCTTTATCATTTCTATCGTGTTTTGGAACGAAAAGACCTTCGGCTGATCAAGGAAGTCCTGGCAAATGAACAGGATTCTATAGAAATCAATATGGAGCTGTTTTACCGATGGCTATCCTCGGGCAAGCAGTGCCCGGATCCCGAGCGGTCAAGGCCCAGCCAGGAAATTCTCTATCATTATGCCGGCTTTTTTCTAAATACTACTGGAGGGAGAGCTTACCTGTTCAGGCGCACCACAGCAGCCAGACTCCTGACAAGTTATTACTGCCTGTTAATACTCAATGATGCAGACAGGAAGGGGGCTAATAATTACGGCATAGACATACTTCCCTTTATACAACCCCTCAAAAAAG
>CAZVGY010000089.1:0-15648 GCA_964627015.1 uncultured Desulfobacteraceae bacterium | reverse complement strand
CGATGGTTTTGCGCAAATCAGATTTGGGTGAAAACCGCAGCTCCTGCTTGCAGGACAACCCGAAGTTCAATGGTGGCTTCAACCCACTGTATTACAATCAGCGAAGAATTTGCGGGTTCCTCGCAAGTCCGCATCTTTCGAATATACTTCTCAGACGCCGGCCGCGGTCCGCAGCGTAGGGTGCCTTTCACGGGCAGAATGGGAGATACCGCAGGATTTCGCCGGCACCGTTAAGCCAGGACCGCCTCCTCTGCTGGAGTAGAGGCGGACTGAAGAGGGAATCGTAAGCTCGAAGCATACAGTTTAACAAGCCTTGACGACTGTTCAGGACTCTCTTTATAAAGCCGAAAGTCCTATATAGGCCATCAAACCCAATGCCATAAAGGCGAGCGGAAAGGCGCTTTTGCTGAATCCATCACTCCTTTACTAAGGCTCACTCTCAGCTATGCCGCCGCTCGCCTCACGCTTCTAATATGCCGGCCTCTTTACCCCCGTACCTGGTCGGCTTGTAACAGAGAGCCCCGAACAGTCTCTCTATAATTATCACCCTTCTGGTCTTTGAATTGCCCTATGTCTCTACCACGATGCAGGGATAAGGTGTTTTCGAAGGTGACTGGTGTGAAGGGCGATGGTTTTGCGCAAATCAGATTTGGGTGAAAACCGCAGCTCCTGCTTGCAGGAGAATGCGGAGGGGGAAGGAATCCCCCGAGGGTAAGTTGCATGAAAAAACCAGTCCGGGAGACTCGGAACCTGAGAAAATGCCTTATCCCTGCGCCCCCGCTTCATTTACGCCGAAACCCCTGAAGCAAGGACCCCCTCCTCTGCTAAAGTAGAGGCGGACTGAAGAGGGAATCGCAAACTCGAAGCATACACTGTAACAACCGTTGACGCCTGCTCAGGACTCTCTTTTTAAAGCCGAAGGTCCTATATAGGCCATCAAACCCAGTGCCATAAAGGCGAGCGGAAAGGCGCTTTTGCTGAATCCATCACTCCTTTACTAAGGCTCACTCTCAGCTATGCCGCCGCTCGCCTCACGCTTCTAATATGCCGGCCTCTTTACCCCCGTACCTGGTCGGCTTGTAACAGAGAGCCCCGACCAGTCGCTTTAAAATCCACGCTGTAACTTTCTTAGAGTTCCTATATTAGAATTTCGAATTTCGTTTTTAAAAGACGTTAAATTCGTTAGGTTCGTTTTGTGCGTAAAAACTATCTTAACAACCGGCCGTTATCTTCTCTTTTCTCCCCCTGACTCCTTGAATCCTCGACCCCCCTTCTTTAATTTGAACATCATGAGAGTTAGGTTGATTGAAAATAAATCATTCAAAGGGGTCCGCAGCATATCCGGCTGTCATCAGCGCTGTTGTTTGCAAAGATAACGCTTTAGGTTTATATTAGGGGTAAAATTCAACAAGAATAAGATAGTATTGAAAGGAGTCAAAATTATGGATTACAGGAACCTGACAGCACCCTGTGGTTTGGACTGTTTCAATTGTCCTATGTATAAAGCATCTTCGGATGAGGAGACCCGGAAGAGTCTGGCAGCCTCCATGAACAAGCCGCTTGAACTGGCCCAATGCAAGGGCTGCCGTAATGAAAACGGGACGATAAGGTTTATGGGTATGAAAGAACCCTGTAATGTTTATCGCTGCTGTATACAAAGCAAGGGTTTGGAATTCTGTTCAGACTGCAGTGAATTTCCCTGTGATTATTTACACCCTTATGCGGATAAGGCCTCCAGGGTTCCACACAATACCAAGGTTTTTAACCTCTGTCTGATCAAAAAGATGGGCCTGGAGAAGTGGGCCAAGGAAAAGGCAGAGCAAGTAAAGCAGACATATTTCAATGGTAAGTGGAGGATTTGAGTCTCTATCAGTTGCTCTCTTTCAGCAGCCTGGCCAGTCTACCCGATGAGGTGACCCTTAACAGGGGGTAGAGGGGATTTAGGCGATAAAGGCCCAGGGTTGTTTCATGAATTTCCCTGGAAGACGAGGCAGTACAATCCTCCAGTAATACCGACTTGAAATCATGAGACAATGCGTCCATAACGGTTGCAAGCACGCATACGTTGGTTGTAATTCCTGCCATTGCACAAAGAGTTACATCCCTCTGTTTCAGCCATTGTGCCAAGTCAGTCCTGAAAAAGGCTGAAAATCTTGGTTTCGGTTGCCAGAAGTCACCCTCTTTGCGGTCCAGCTCGTCAATAACTTCAGCCCCTTCAGTCCCCGCCAGGGAATGCGGCTTCATCCGCCCTTTGAAGATAAAGTCCTCCTGGTGAAAGGCATCGGTGCAAAAAACCACTGGCCAGCCTTCTGTCCTGAAAATTCCTGCGAGGTTATTTATCGGTCCAATTATTTCCCTGGCTAGCGGTGTAACAGGTAGATTTCGGCTTTCCTCAAAATTATCTTTAACCATATCGATAATCAAAAGCGCAGGTTTTTCCATGTTTTCACTGTTCATTCCTCAACCTCTTCACACATTTTATGATTTGTTCAGCGGCCTCCTCTATCTGTTCGTTTGTGTTGGTTCTTCCGAGGGTAAACCTGAGCGCACCCATGCCGATCTCCTTGGGCACGGACATGGCTGATAGGACATGAGACAGGCTCACCGATCGGTCATGACACGCCGCTCCTGTGGAAGCCATGATACCTGGAACCCCCTTTAGAATTCTGTTTCCTTCAACCCCGGGCACAGAAATATTAAGTGTGTTGGGAAGCCTGGCATCAGGGTGGCCGTTCAAAACAAGTTGTTCCAGTCCCGCAAACAGAATATCCTGGAAATGGTCTCTCATCTTCTTAATGTTTCTATAGTCTTTTTCAAGCCTGTTAGCAGCAACCCTGCAGGCTGCTCCGAGACCCACGGCCAGGATAACATTCTCGGTACCGGCCCTCTTTCCTCTTTCCTGACCTGCCCCATGGATCAATGGGACCAGATCCCTGCCTTCACGCATGAAAAGTGCCCCGACACCCTTGGGACCGTATATCTTATGTCCCGCTATGGTCAAGAAATCGACCCCCAGCTGCTCCACATTTACCCTGATTTTTCCTACTGCCTGGGCCGCGTCTGTATGCAGGGGAATACCGTGTTCCCTGGCTATGGCAGATATTTCCGTTACGGGCTGGAGAGTACCTGTTTCGTTATTGGCCAGCATTACAGAAATCAGGGTAGTGTCAGCAGATATGGCCTTCCTGACATCATCAGGGTCTACCCGGCCCGTTCTGTCTACTGGAAGGATAGTTATCCTGACCCCCAGCTCCATGAGAAACAGGCAGGGGTTCAGAATCGCAGGGTGTTCAACTGAAGTAGTTATAATGTGATATTTTTGAGGGGCCTTGAAGTCAATAAGTCCCTTAAGGACCATATTATTGGATTCAGTTCCTCCCGAAGTAAAAATAATCTCCTCATGCTCACAGCCCAAGAGTGAAGCCACATCCTGCCTGGCTGCCTCTACAGCCTCGCTGGCCCTGACCCCCAGTGCATAACCGCTGGAGGGGTTGCCGAATTCCTCTTTCAAATAGGGCATCATTGCCTTAACCGCTTCAGGGGCGACAGGAGTGGTTGCGTTATGGTCAAGATATATTCCCTGACTGGTATTTTCAGGCATGGAGGTCTCCTTTATTTTGGTTCGGTGGGCAGAAGGAAGAGAGCCTGCTTTTTCCCATATTTTTTCCAATATAAGGTTGAAGTTAAATCAGCCAGGGAAAAACCGCGGCCTCATGAGGCTGGTCAGCATGTGTTGAAATTTGCAAAAAATTTGAGGTAGTCCGCTGTTTCTTTAAAATTGATATTATGTCCTGCCAGCCCCAATTTTACTATGGTCCTTTAAATCTTGGATCATGCTGTTCATTAGTTTATACTGCAGCAGACCTGTCTTTCAAATTTTTAGAACAGATTTTGTGAATTGACAACAAATTACATTAATGATAGGTCTATTTACGAAAAATTCCCCTTTAATCAAGGTGTTTCAAAAGGAAGTGGGCCGAAATAAAAAATATTTAATTTTTAGTGATTGAGGAGATGACCGATGTCGGGAGATAACCAAAAAAAGTTCGTCCTGTGGTTCAGTGAAATTGGCATTCAGGACGTTCCCCTGGTAGGCGGTAAAAACGCTTCTCTCGGAGAGATGTACCAGAAACTCCACAGCAAGGGCATTAAAATCCCCAATGGTTTTGCCATAACCGCTTATGCTTATAGATATTTCTTAAAGTACGCTGGAATAGAAGAAGAAATAAAGAAAATCCTGAAAAATCTCAATACCAGCAACCTCGATAACCTTATGTCGAGAGGCAGAGAGGTGAGAGAGGTAATTAAGCATGCGGAGTTCCCTCCTGACCTCACCCAGGCCATATACAAGGCGTATGACGAACTGGCGGCTGGTCATGGGAAGGAGGGGTCTTTAAATTTGGACGTTGCAATAAGGTCTTCAGCCACTGCCGAAGACCTGCCTGATGCTTCGTTCGCGGGCCAGCAGGACACCTACCTGAATATCAGAGGGAAATTGAGTGTCCTTGACGCCTGCAGAAAGTGTTTTGCCAGCCTTTTTACCAACAGGGCCATCTCGTACCGACACGACAAAGGGTTTGGGCAGTTCGATGTTTCCCTTTCTATTGCGGTACAGAAAATGGTTCGAAGCGATTCTGCCTATTCGGGTGTTATTTTTTCCATTGATACGGAGACAGGCTTCAAAGATGCCGTTTTTATTACCGCAGCCTATGGGCTGGGAGAAAACGTTGTACAGGGAGTTGTGAACCCTGATGAATACTATGTTTTCAAGCCGACTTTGAAACAGGGGAAAAAGGCCATCATAAGCCGGAAAGCAGGTGATAGGGACATAAAGATGGTCTATTCAATCGAAGATGACGCGACTGTAAAAAACGTTCCCACTACCTTATTGGAAAGGCACCGTTATGTTCTCGAGGAAGATGAAATCTTAAAGCTAGCTGAGTGGGCCTGCATCATTGAAGATCATTACAGTGAAGAAGCAGGATACTTTAAACCCATGGATATAGAATGGGCAAAAGACGGTGATGGCGTGAATGTAGGGACAGGGGAGCTTTTTATTGTCCAGGCTAGGCCCGAAACCATTCATTCACACAAAGACAAAAACAGTTATGAAAACTACCGGATGCTCGAAACAGGCGATACCATAACCTCCGGGACTGCCGTAGGAACGAAGGTCGGGAGCGGTGTGGTTAATGTTATCCAGTCAACACTCCAGATGGAACAATTTAAAAAGGGCCAGGTTCTTGTTACCGGCATGACTGATCCAGACTGGGAACCCATCATGAAGATAGCCTCGGCTATCGTAACCAATAAAGGGGGAAGAACCTGCCATGCGGCCATAGTGTCTAGAGAGCTTGGTATTCCATGTGTGATCGGCACTGGAGACGCGGACGAATTGATAAAGACCGGTGAGGAGGTTACGGTTTCCTGTTGCGAGGGGGAGGTAGGATATGTGTACAGGGGGCTTTTAAAGTATGAAGTGGAGCGCTTGAACCTCGAAGATATCCCTAAGACGAAAACCAGGATTATGATGAATGTAGGGCTTCCAGAAAAGGCTTTTTCCCAGGCGATTATTCCTAATGACGGAGTAGGTCTTGCCAGGGAGGAATTTATAATAAATTCGCATATTGGAATCCACCCCTTGGCTCTTCTGGAATATAATCAGTTGAAGGAGAAAGCCAAAATTGATCAGAAGATAGCAGGAGTTGTTTATAAGATTGACGAAATTACGGCCGTTTACGAAGACAAAAAGCAGTTTTTTATTGATAAACTGTCTGAAGGGATCTGTAGAATAGCAGCGGGTTTTTATCCTAATGATGTAATTGTACGGCTCTCCGATTTCAAGACAAATGAGTACGAAAACCTGCTGGGAGGTTTCCTTTACGAGCCTGCTGAAAGCAACCCCATGATAGGCTGGAGAGGGGCGTCCCGCTATTATGATGAAAAATTCACCCCAGCTTTTGAGCTTGAGTGTATTGCCCTGCTACATGCACGCAGCGAAGTAGGCCTAACAAATATCAAGATAATGGTCCCCTTCTGCAGGACTCCCGAAGAGGGCAAAAAGGTTATTGAACTTATGAAGCGCTTCGGTCTTGTCCAGGGTGAGGATGGGCTTGAGATATATGTGATGTGCGAGATACCCAGCAACGTGATTTGTGCTGACCGGTTCGCCGAGATATTCGATGGCTTTTCAATAGGGTCTAATGATCTTACCCAGCTGACGCTGGGCCTGGACAGGGACTCCTCCCTGGTTTCTCATATTTATGACGAAAGGAATGAAGCTGTAAAAAGATTGATTGAACAGGTAATTAAGACTGTAAAGAAAAAGGGAAAGAAGATCGGAATCTGCGGTCAGGCCCCAAGCGATTTTCCCGATTTTGCTGAGTTCCTGGTTGAATGTGGGATTGATTCCATGAGCCTTATTCCGGATACGGTTATAAAGACACGGCTTGCAGTAGCGGAAAAAGAAAAAGAATTGGGTATAAACCTGGAGAGCTGATAAGTTATGGATTCCGTGCGAATCTTGGGGACAGGTTCTTATGTGCCTCCAAAGGTCCTGACCAATTTTGACCTGCAGGAAATGGGGCTTGACACAACGGATGAATGGATCGTACAGCGTACAGGAGTGAAAGAGCGAAGAATCGCCGACCCCGAAATCACTACTTCGGATCTTGGTTATGAAGCATCGGTAAGGGCTCTTGACGCGGCAGGATTGACGCCTCAAGGCCTGGACCTGATCATCCTTGCCACTATTACTCCTGACACATGCTGCCCTTCCGGCGCCAACTGGCTCCAGGCCAAGCTGAATGCTCCCCAGGCGGTCGCTTTTGATGTTACAGCCGCTTGTTCAGGCTTTATTTTCGGCCTTGATGTAGCGCAGCAGTACCTGAAAACAGGTGCAGCAGTTAGAATCCTGGTGGTAGCCAGTGAGGTCATGACCCGGACACTCAACTGGGAAGACAGGACCTCTTGCATACTCTGGGGTGACGGAGCAGGGGCAGCCATTCTCAGCCTGGGAGATTCCGGGTCCGAACTGCTCTCCACTCATATCCATTCGGACGGAGAGAATGGTCAGGACTTGCTCATGCCGGGAGGAGGGTCCAGGACTACTCCTATATCGCATGAAAGTGTTGATAAAGGGCTTCACTATCTAAAGTTGATCGAGGCCAATGCCAGCTTCAGGGTAGCGGTGAGACATTTCGTAGAATCAATCAAGGAGGCTGCTCAATTCAACAATATAGAGACTGAGGATATCGACTGGTTCATACCTCATCAGGCCAACCTGCGCATGTTTAACGCCATGGCCAAGATTCTGAATATTCCGTTGGAGAAATTTTACGTTACCCTGGATCGATATGGAAATATCTCTTCGGCCTCCTGTGCCATTGCCCTGGATGAAGCGGTGAAGGACGGAAGCATCAAAAATGACCACTTAGTATGCTTGCCGGTTTTTGGGGGGGGCCTGACCTGGGGGAGCGCGTTGATAAGGTGGTAATCGATCAAACTGATTTATAATTTTTTCCGGTCTTTACACTGTGCCCAAATAAAAAGTCATTGTTTAATATGTTCTCCGGGCACGTTCGTTTTAAGCTTTGGAATATCATGGACCAGTCTGGAGGTAAATCCCTTGCAAAAGCCTTTTAGTCCTGCTGATATCCTTAATGAAATTGGGGTTGGCTTTGAATCCGGCTCTGAAGTTTTTGATGAAAACAGCCGAACCTTGTTAATGGTGCATGGAGCGGGAGGGCGGTCACAGATCTGGCGCAGGCAGGTTTCGAAGCTCAAAGATATTGCGAATACTCTCGCCCTGGATCTTCCAGGTCACGGAAAGACAACCGGTGAAAGCAAATCAAATGTGAAGGATTATGCCCAATGGCTGGGCCTGATCCTGGAAAAGCTGCGACTGAACTCAGTTATACTAATGGGGCATTCTCTAGGGGGGGCCATCGTTCTGAATAGCGCTCTGCTTTATCCCAATCTTCTCAGGGGAATAATTCTCGTCGGAACTGGACCCAGACTTCCTGTTAACCCTTCTTTACTGGAAGGATTGTCCAGCAGCTTTGAGAAAACCGTGGATACAATAAATGGGTATGCGTTTGCGTCAGGGACCGATCCAGCGATGGTGGAAGAGGGAGCCAGATTCATGAAGGAGGCCGGGCCTGTTGCGGTTAGAAATGGTTTTCTGGCCTCCGATCGATTCGACGTAGAAGATAACCTGAGCGAGATCAACTTGCCCTGTCTTATTTTATGTGGTGAAAAAGACAAGATGACGCCGGTCAAACTTTCCATATCTCTCAATCAGGGTATTAGAGGAAGTGTTCTTCAAATCCTGCCTTCTGCGGGTCATATGCTCATGATTGAAAGCACCGAAGCCTTTAACTCTCGTGTCCGTGACTTCATTCTGTATTCATAATTCTGCACTGTTTAATTTTAAGCAGGATCCTCAATTTAGGTCCATATCCCCAGCCCTATCAACTGGCTTTTATGTCAGCCTTGGGATTTTTCAGAATTGAACATCTACAAATATTAAGTTTGACTGGTTTTTAAATTTATATTAACGAGATAATTTCTATATTGAGCGAAAGATATTGACTTTTGGTGAAATTCTTTGTTAAAAAATACCAATTCAGATAAACTTATATGTATTCTTACCTTTTAACCTTTCCTTTGTACGTCTTACATCTTTGAGGAATTGCTTTATTCATAATATTAGGCGCTAAACTCGGATTTTTTAAACAAGGTCAAATTAGGTCGCAGTTTAGATCTTTTAACTAAAGTTTAAGGATGTCCATGTAAAAGGCGCTACCTATTCCCATTCAATTCTGCATGCTCGTGCGCCTTTTCACGCTTTTCCCAGATTAAAAGAACTACAAATTTTTTGAAAGGAGAAGAAGCGATGAAGAAAGGTACCTTTCTATGGAGCGTTCTTTTGCTCGTGTGTCTGATCATGGCGATCAATCTCCCTGCATGGGGGAAAACCATCAAGATTGGTGTTATCGGTCCTATGAATTTTGTTCAGGGTAAAGGACATTGGGCGGGCGCGACTATGGCTGAGGATCAAATTAACGCTGCTGGTGGTGTACAGGTTGGTAATGAAAAGATGAAAATTGAGCTGGTTAAAGCGGACTCCAATGAATTCCTCAACGTCACAGACGCTACTAACGCGATGGAACGATTGATGACTCGAGATCAAGTAGATTTTGTTGTCGGTGGTTTCCGAACAGAAGCTGTGATGGCTATGCAGGACATTGCCATGGATTATAAGAAAATTTTTATCGGCTGTGGCGCAGCTGATAAGGCCCTGTGCGACCGGGTTGCACAAAATTATGATCGTTACAAGTATTTTTTCCGGGGCACACCCTTTCATAATATTTATCTGGTACGCACCAGCTTTGCTCATCTGGGTATGGCCGCTGCCGTTCTTAAAAAAGAGCTGAACTCCCCTGTCAAATGCGCCGTTGTCGCAGAAAAAGCCGCCTGGACAGAAGGAATGGTTAAGGCTGCCCAGGGTTACATTCCCAAGATGGGGATGGAGCTGGTAGGGGTATGGCGGCCCTCTGCGGTGGCAACGGATGTGACATCCGAACTCTCTGCAATCCAGGAAAGCGGCGCCAACCTCATATTTACGATTTTTTCATCCTCCGTGGGCATCACTTTCGCCCGCCAGGCTGGAGAGCTCAGAGTACCGGCCCTGCAGGTAGGAATTAACGTGGAAGCACAGAAAGACGGATTCTGGGAAGCCACCAAAGGAAAGGGAAACTATGTGTTCACTATGAATACATATGCCAGGGGAATTGAATACAATGAATTGACCAAATCCTTTATGGATGAATTTATCAGGAGATATAATGAAACTCCGACCTATACGGCCGATACCTTTTCAGCTATCAAATATGGCCTTGTTCCATCCATCGAGGCTGTAGGATGTCTCGACGCTGATAAGATAGTCGCTTATCTGGAAGACCGCGTCTACAAAGTACCCAGCGGTGTTATCAAATACGAAAAAGACGAAAAAGGCAATCCCACCCACGACCTGACCTGGGGCCCTGGCTATCTGACAAGTCTGGGCGTCCAGTGGCAGGACGGCAAACTTGTGGGGGTCTGGCCCAACAAGTGGAAGCCTGCCCCAAACGCTCCTGAAATTACTTACAAAGGGATGGTCCCTTTGCAAATACCGCCCTGGATGAAAAAATAATCAATAGTTTGTTAGAGGGATGAAATCGGTTTCGGATTAACTTCTTCTGTTGATCCAAAACCTTTAACCCTCTAATCAGTATATTTCTGTATCCTCCAAAACTCTTTGAGGCATCATGAATATCATAATTTCCGGTCTAATATCTGGAAGCATGCTGGCCCTTCTGGCAATCGGCTTCTCTCTCATTTTTGGGGTAGCTCGTGTTATAAACATTGCGCATACGGCCTTCTATATGGTCGCTGGATACTGTATTTATTTTTTGGCTGTTAAATGGGGGATGAATCCGCTTCTATCCATGGCAATTGCGGTTGTGGCAGTCACAGTATTGGGTTTGCTGGTTTATAAATTCCTTGTAGAGCCGATCCGCGAGCATGAGGGGGCCGTACTCATAGCTACGATCGCGTTGGCTATGATATTTCAAGAGGGCATCCTTCTGATTTTTACCGGCGACTACCGCACTGTGGATTTTCTGATTACCGGGTTTTTTAAGGTCTGGGGAGTCAGGGTCTTCTATCAACAGTTGTTGACTTTTGCAGTGGTCCTGCTGACGCTGATTGTTCTGTGGTTCTTTTTGATGAAGACCAGGGTGGGGCTTGCGGTTCGCTGTATGGCCGAAGACAGGGAGGTAGCCAATCTAATGGGAATGAACGAGAGCCGGCTTGCTATGATCACAATGGGTGTCTCCGTGGCATTGGCAGGTTTCACTGGCGCCATACTCGCACCGCTTATAGTACTGAATCCTTATATGTGGATGGAACCCCTGATCATTATGATGGCTGTTGTAGTTCTCGGAGGTTTGGGAAGCATAAAAGGTAGTTTTATAGCGGCCTTTATACTGGGATTCGCGGAGGCCGCGGTTGTTTTCCTGATCCCCAAAGGTGCGTTTCTTAAGGGATCTATAGCCTTGACGATCATGATTCTGGTTCTTCTGATAAGGCCGGAAGGCTTGTTTGGCGTAGCCTTTGAGGAGGAAAGGTAATCATGGGGCTGGTCTTATTCTATATAAAAAAATTGCTTAAAATTATCCGCAATGAGGTTTTGGTGCTTCCCAGCCGGGTTGCAGTTGCCCTTTTTTTTATTGTGCTTTTAGGCCTTCCCCTGATTACCAGGGATCCTTATATCTTCCGTATCATTATTCTGACAAGTATTTTCGCCATCCTGGCCTCCAGCTGGGATTTGCTCTCCGGTTTTACAGGCCAGATGAATTTTGGTCACGCCCTGTTCTTTGGAGTAGGGGCTTACTCGTCAGCCTTGATTAACCTCCACGCCCATATTCCTCCATGGGGAAGCGTCCCAATGGGCGCTATTGTGTCAGTCCTGGCAGGATTGATTATCGGGATTCCATGCCTCAGACTGAAGCACACATATCTGGCCCTAACAACATTAGCGTTCCCGATTATTCTGACGGGGATAATCTTTGCCCTTCCTGAATACACAGGGGGTGAACTGGGAGTATCCGGGCTTACGCGTTTTACCAACTCTCTTGTAGGTAATTACTATCTTCACGTTATCACCATGCTCGTCCTGGGCGTGGTCATGTGGAAAATCACCGACTCCAATACCGGAATCATCTTCCATGCCATTCGCGAGGATGAACTGGCTGTAAAGGCCGCCGGCGTCAATACAACGTTATATAAACTTTTGGCCTTCAGTTTGAGCGGTTTTTTTGCGGGTATTGCGGGGGGGCTTTATGCGCATTACATGAGGATCGCGGGGCCTTCCACCCTGGAAGTCTCCATGTCCTTCACGGTAGTTATATGGGCGATCTTTGGTGGGGCGGCCACGATCTATGGGCCCATTGCCGCTGTATTTATCCTTTTTCCACTTCTGGAATTCGTTCGATTCTGGCCTGAATATCGTACAATGATCTTTGCAGCGGTTGTATTAATAATCCTTCTGTATATGCCGGAAGGTTTTATCCATTGGATAAGGGATAAGATAGAGATTGAATGCCCTCGGTGCAAAGTCAGAAATGTGGCGACCCGGAAAAATTGCCGAATCTGTACCGCATCTTTGGAGTGATATTTTTAAACGGGAAAAAGAAAATCAAAATCTACTTTTTTAATCCATGGATACTTCTATTTTTAGTAAATAAACAAACACAAGGAACCGGTTATGGACCCAAAAGAAAGCTATTTATCAAAGCCCTGGCTTCAACATTACTCTGAAGGAGTTCCTGAAGAAGTCGAGATACGCGATCTATCGGTCCCGCAGCTGTTTTATGAAGTCGTGGAGAAATTTGGAAAAAAAACCGCCATAATCTTTTATGGTAAAAAGTTAAGTTATCTCGAGTTGAAAGACTCCGTGGATCGTATGGCGACGGCTCTGGCGGATATGGGAGTTACGAAAGGCGACACAGTAGCCCTGTGTCTTTTAAACAGTCCTCAATTTGTAATTTCATATTTCGCTATTTTGCGATTAGGTGCCAAGGTAACGGCTATTAGCCCGGTTTATACAAGTATCGAAGTCAAACATCAAATCGAAGACAGCGAAGCAAGAACAGTCGTCTGCCAGGACATCTTGTATGATAATATTGATAAAGCGGGGGTAGAACTGGATCATGTTATCTTGACAAGCGTGGGAGATTATCTGCCCACCTTAAAAAGGCTGTTTGGACGCAAGGGAACCCAGGCCAAGGAACTTGAGGGAATACCTGCGGCCACCGTCGAATCGATCACAAAATACAAAGCCTTCGGTTTTATGGACGTACTGAAAAAATATGATCCCAATCCGCCCCAAGTAGAAATAGATCCAGCAAAAGATCTGGCTGCATTACCTTATACCGGAGGAACAACCGGTCTCCCTAAAGCGGCCATGCTGACCCATCGCAATCTGGTCGCACTAACCATACAGACTCAGTCCTTTTGGAACATCTTTGAAGAAGGAAAAGAAGTGGTTATTGCCTTTCTGCCTTTCTTCCATATCTATGGTCAAGTTGTCGTCATGTTGGCCGGTATGTCACAGGGATCGACCCTGGTTTTATTCACTACTCCGGATATTGAAGAGATTATCTCTGCTATGGATCGGTATGGGGCCTCGGGATTCTACGGGGTGCCCACCCTCTTTCAATTTCTCACCGAATATGAAAAAACCGCCCGGATTAACTGGAAGAAGCTCAAACTGATAGCCTGTGGAGCGGATACCCTGCACGACTCAACTACCAAGGCCTGGGAAAACAGGACAGGCTCAGTTATTTTTGAGGGATATGGTATGACCGAAACTACTGCCGTCAGCCATAGCAGTCCCTATCATCGTCCCAAAAAGGGATCTTTTGGTGTGCCCATTCCCAATGTCAAAGCCGCTATTATTGACCATGAACGAGTTGAGTTTCTTCCAGTAGGAGAGATTGGTGAAATGATTGTTACCGGGCCTAACATCATGCAGGGCTACTGGAAAAGGCCCGAGGAAACAGCCGAGTCTATGGTGGAAATCGACGGTGAAGTTTGGCTCAAAACGGGCGACCTCGTGAGTATGGATGAAGATGGTTACTTTCATTTTTTTGACCGTAAAAGAGATCTGATTAAATACAAAGGATACTCAGTTTTTGCCAGGCATGTGGAAGAGGTCCTCTATCAGCACCCTCAAATAAAAGCTGCAGGTGTAGTTGGAGTGCCTGATACTACGGTGGGTGCTATCATTAAGGCTTATGTGGTTCTGGAGAGTGAGGCCAGAGGCAAGATCTCAGAAGAAGATGTTATAAAATTTTGCCATGAGAAACTGGCCCATTACAAAGTGCCCAAGATTATCGAGTTTCGGGGGGAACTGCCCAAAACCGATGTGGGCAAGGTCTCCCGGCGTGAATTAAGAGAAGAGAGCGAGGACGCCTGATATGTCAGAGCCATTGTTGAAAGTGGATTCTCTGAGCAAAAGCTTCGGTGGCTTGATGGCGGTCAATAACATCTCTTTTCGTATGGATCAAAAAGAGGTATTGGGTTTAATTGGACCCAATGGAGCCGGAAAAACTACACTGCTGCGCCTGATTACAGGCATACTGAAACCGGATATGGGCAGCGTTCAATTTAAAGGAAAAGAGCTGGTAGGTCGTAATATCTGGAATATCGTCAACCTCGGTGTCGCCTGTACGTTTCAGAACATGAGGCCTTTTCGCAGAATGCCCATAATCGCTAATGTTATGGTGTCTTGTCTTTCTCCAAGGTCATCGACCCGGGGAGAGTGGGTTAAGAAAGTAGAGGCAAAGGCTATGGACGCACTGGAGTTTGCCGGTATTTCTGACATGGCCCTGGAAAAGGCATCTGTTTTGTCCCAGGGAGATTTAAAACGCCTGGAAGTCGCCCGGGCAGTGGCTACAGATCCGGAACTTCTCCTCCTTGACGAACCCTTTGGGGGCTTAAGCCCTGCAGAAACAGACCTGATGGCAAAATCTATCCGCCGGCTTCATAAGGGCGGTCGCTTTGGCAGGCTGCACAGTGAAGGGCCGGCAATGATTATTGTGGAGCATAAACTAACCCAGCTGATGAAGATTGTTGATCGCATCATTGTTATGAATTTTGGTACACTTCTGGCTGAAGGAAGCCCTGAGGAAGTAGTGAATGACCCCAAGGTAATCGAAGCATATCTGGGTCAAGAAGAAGGAGACTGACAAGCGTGCTTTTGGAAATCGACCATTTGATTGTCCGCTATGAAAAGGCCATGCTCATTAACGACATCAGCATGGGTGTGGATAAAGGCGAGCTGGTCAGCCTGGTGGGGCCCAATGGAGCAGGTAAATCTACAACACTTCGGGCAATTACGGGCCTGGTGGCCTGGGAACGCGAGATCAAGCGGCGATCTACGGAAGGTGATATATTTCTTGAAGGAAAGGTAACCTTTGACGGCCAGCGCATAGATAAAGTGCCGGCCCATGAAATAGTAAGGAAGGGGCTTGTCCTGTGTCCGGAAAGAAGGAGGCCGTTTCGCGAGCTTTCGGTTTTTGAAAATCTCTGGGCTGGAGGCTATCTGGAAAAAGATAAGAAAAAAAACGAGGAGCGGTTAAAAAAGGTTTACGACCTGTTTCCAATACTGAGAGAGCGGACTCAGCAGGTCTCCGGTACTCTTTCCGGTGGGGAACAACAAATGCTGGCCATAGGCAGGGCTCTGATGTCTGAACCGAAACTTCTTTGTATTGATGAGCCGTCTACAGGGCTTTCGCCAATGATGCGCCGAGAAGTGTTCGGAAAAATTAAGCAGCTAAAAAGTATGGGGATCACCATGTTGCTGGTAGAGCAGGAGGTCAGTACTGTTTTTAAGATGACTGCACGAAATTATGTGCTTTCCTCAGGCAAAATAATTGCTCAGGGCTCCGGTGAAAGTCTTCTGGAAAACGAAGTAATCAGAAAAACCTACCTTGGATTATAGGATTGTCCCCTGTTTCTCTACTCAGCTAATTCAGTAATTCGTTGTAATTCGGTAATTCGGGGTCGGGCCAAGCTATCTCCTTGATTATTCATCATAAA
>CAZVGY010000088.1:0-15721 GCA_964627015.1 uncultured Desulfobacteraceae bacterium | reverse complement strand
TGAGAAGGGAGCGGCCCCAGAAAATTTACCCCCAGAGGATTAAGACGCATCTCTTCAAAGCCCTCCCTTAGACCCGTGGCAAGAAGAAGGGCCATCCTTCCAGCCTGTTTAGGCCTTTTTTTGCACCATTCAGACCAGGCAGGCCAGTAATGAAGGGGGAAAAGAGGCAGAGTCAAAAGTCTTGCCAGAAAGAGATCCAACCGGGGGGAGATCCTTCCTCCCGGGAAACAAAGATCACCCGGCTGTTTGACCTTTTTTGACCTTTTGTTAAGGATTACACAGGGCTCCGGGGTACCACCCTTTTCACCACACCCGTTGCCAAGCAAAAACATTACCGCGGACGTAGCTGTAGAGCCAGAAACACCATCAGGAAAAATGCGTTGTTCGTGGTCTCTTTCATGGAGCACGGTGCTTATATGCCTTAACAAAACCGAAGGTTGTTCCAGCAGGTCATTCATAACTTTTTTTCTTATTATTATGATAAGAAGAACAGCTTAATGCGTTTTATTTTCAATTTTCCAGGCCTCTTGTTCTTCAATATAACGGCTAACCCGATCCATACATTCCGGATCGTACGATTTTTTCCACATGTCGAGGATATGGCGCATGGGCACATCACTGTAAGAGCCCCGGTCCCTGACGTACTCAATGTGAAGATCTCCGTCCAGGTTGTGTGAATGAAATACGGCATCATGTTCGGCGTCAAATTCTACAGGCTTTATTCGGTTCTCCCGGCACATTGCCGAATCGAACGCAGGAGTGGCCTTAACCCACTTCCCTTTCAGAAAAAGTTCACAATAACCATGGCATATGAATACGTTTGTTCTCATCACATTCATAAGCCTGTCGGAAATGAGATGATTCCGAATATCCGCCAGATGAAACCGCCCCGGAATACCCGCCACTCTGCCAAGTGCCATAAGGACAGCCGCTTTCTCCACGCAGAAACCGATCCCGCTTTCCAGGGTCTTGCTTGCCCGGTAATCCTCAAAAAGGTCCAGCGGCACAAGGGGCCTGTACTTAATCTCATCCCTGACCCAATAGAAAAGTTTTATGGCTTTTTCATCTTCTTTATTCAACCCGCGTGTCAGATCCAGGGATAGATTCCTGATCAGTTCATTATCGCTGTCCACTGCGGGGGTCGGTCTCAAGAACTCCTGCATATGCCAAGCCTCCTTTTTCCATTACTTGTGCTGCTGACAGATATTCGCCTTACAACTTTGACCTCGCCAACACCTGGCTTACATCCTGAAACAAATAATCTATTATTTATTAGCATTTTTACACCAAGTCAAGAAGTGGCGGGCGCGTCATTCAACAGAAAAAACAATATCATGCAAGGCAGAGACATTATAAAATAATTTTTACCAGGACTGTTTAACTGTTTATTTAGACCCTCAGGGCTTTTTATGATATTACTAGTAAACAGAACATAAAAAAGCATCACAGGATGCAATTTCACGAAATGAACGGGGGTTCCCAATATGGCAGCGCTAAGCGAAATAACAGTGTCAATAAGCGACAGATCTTTTAATATAGATCTTCCAGTAAAAGATGTTGAGCTTATAGATGCGGTATTTAAAGCCATCATGCACTGTGTGAATAAAGGTATAAGCATCAAAGTACGAGAGACCTACATGAACTCCCCTACTGATTCGTTGAGGATAATTACGAAGATAATTTCAAAGCCAGAACAGATGAACCAATGGAGGCGAGAGACAAAGAGTTTGATATCGGTCCTTCAAAGATGTACCTGACAGATTCCTCTTCTTACTAGTTAAATCTTCAGCTATTTATGGACATTTCTCCAATACGCTCCATGCAGACGAGCGTATAAACTTAAATAAATCTTACAAGGGAAGGATCGTAATCCTCTACCTTCTCATATCCCATCAGGTTCAGGATCGTTGCAGCCACATTGGAAAGGCCGGCTTTTTCAAGGTGCATCATTTCATATTCACCGTTGTACATGGGATCATAAATGGCAAAAGGCACAGGGTTCAGTGTATGGGCGGTCTTTACCCTTATACCCTTTTCTTTATCAATATCGAACATTTCGTCCGAATTGCCGTGGTCTGCCGTCACCACTGCAATCCCTTCAAGCTCCCTTATTATATCCAACAATTCACCAACGCATTCATCAACGGTCTCCACGGCAACAATGGCTGCATCCAGGACACCGGTATGACCAACCATATCCCCGTTGGGGAAATTGATACGACCGAACCGGTAGTTTCCAGATCTCAGTAATTCAGCCGTCTTTTCGGTGATTTCATGGGCCTTCATTTTCGGGGCCTTGTCAAATTCTATCCTGTCAGAGGGAATCTCCACGTAGGTCTCCAGGGCCGCGTCAATAAATCCGGAGCGATTTCCGTTCCAGAAATAGGTTACATGGCCGTATTTCTGGGTCTCGGATACGGCAAAACTCCTTATCTTTTCAGCGCAAATATACTCACTCACCGTACGGTCAATAGCTGGCGGATATACAAGAAAATTCGGGGGCATGTGCGTGTCCCCGTCATACTCCATTAAGCCCGCGTAGTAAACATTCGGAAGAGGACCGCGATCAAATTCGGTGAAATCTTTTTCAGTAAAAGCCCTTGAGATTTCAATAGCCCTGTCCCCCCTGAAATTAAAGCATATAACCGCATCTCCGTCACTGATGGGACCTGCTGGACAGCCTGAATCGTCGACGACTACAAAGGCATCCATATACTGGTCTGTCATTCTGGGGTCCTCTGAATAGAATGTCTTGATCGCCTCTTCGGCCGAACCAAAGGGCCTGGCTTTCCCCTTGACATGGGCCTCCCATCCCCTTTTTACAATATCCCAGTCCGCACCGTATCGATCCATAGTAACCTTCATTCGACCGCCGCCTGATGCTATACAGTAGTCAAAACCTTTCTCATTCGAAATTGCCTTAAGTTTTGCCTCCGTAGGCACCACATAATCCAGGGCGGACCGCTCCCCGACATCCCTTCCATCAAGCAGAGCATGCAGCCGAAGCCTTCTGAAACCTGACTCTGCGCATTGATCTATAATATGGTAGAGCTGATCTATGTGGGAATGTACATTGCCGTCAGAGAGCAGACCAATAAAATGCACAGTTCCACCACTGACCGCCTTGTTGGTAATCTCCTGCCAGGCTTCAGACTCGAAAATTCGGCCGTTTTCAATGGCCCGGTTGACCAATCGTGCTCCCTGGTCAAAGACTCTTCCCGCTCCAAGGGCATTATGCCCCACTTCACTGTTACCCATGTCCTCGTCAGTAGGCAGGCCTACGGCGGTGCCATGGGCTTTAAGCTTACAATAAAGTGTCGACGAAAACAGGCGGTCAAGCACAGGCGTCTCAGCCATATATACGGCATTGCCCTCATAAGGCCGGCCTATCCCCACACCGTCCATTATGATAAGGAGCAAAGGCCCTTTTCTTCCTGAAAATGATTTAAGTCGTTTAAGCTTCAGTGACATTTGATATTATATTTTAACTCCTCTATGCCTTCCACCCCTGCAAGGCGGTGGAGTCAGGTCAGCGGTGAGACTTATTATACCCGGAACAGGATTTAATCCGAATACTGATTAAAAAGATAGCATGGATTATTGGTTTGCGAAAGACAAAAAACATTGAATCCTTTTTCTATTATGCCTTATAAATAGCACTGGTTCTTAATTCAATATCAAAAGGAGCATGTTATGCCGCAGAACATAGTTGTGATAGGTGCAGTGGCCCTTGGCCCAAAAGCCGCCTGCCGTTTCAAGAGGCTGGAACCGGATTCCAATGTAACCATGGTGGATATGAACGATCTTATCTCTTATGGGGGATGCGGGATACCCTATTTCATCTCTGGCGATATAAACGACCCGGACCAGCTCCAGGAGACCAGTTTTCATATGCTCAGGGACGAAAAATTTTTTCATGATACAAAAGATATAGAAGTGTTGACCAGCACCCGGGCAATCTCAATTGACCGGAACGCAAGAAAGGTTCAGATAGAGGATACACGCTCCGGTAAAAAAAAGGCGCTTTCCTATGACAAGCTGGTACTGGCAACCGGCAGCAGACCAAGAGAACTTCCAGTTCCGGGTTCTGATCTCGAAAGGATATATGCAATATCCGATCTCAACAAGGCAATAGCCATAAAGGACCTTCTCACCGAAGGTAAGGTCGAAAAGGCAGTAATCGTTGGCGCTGGTGCGATAGGCCTTGAGATAGCTGAAGCACTTACTGATCTGTGGGGTATCGAAACAACGGTAGTGGAGATGGAGAATCAGATACTTCCCGGGATTATAAGTCCTTCGATGGCCAAAATGGCCCAAACCCATATGCAGGAGAACGGAATAGCGTTTCTGCTGGGAGACAGGGTGGAGCGCTTTGAAGGGAATTCATCGGTTGAAAGGGTTATCACCGGAAAGAATACCCTCGAAGCCGACCTCGTCATTATTGCCGCCGGTGTGGTTCCCAACTCTGATTTCGCCAGACAGGCAGGCCTGGATATTTCTTCAAATGGTGCTATCGTGGTTAACAGCAGATTGCAGACCTCCGATCCCTTAATATATGCCGGAGGAGACTGTATTGAAACAGTTAACCTGATAACGGGCAAACCCGGGTACTGGCCCCTCGGATCACTTGCCAACAGGCAGGGTCGCGTGATCGGCACTAACCTGGCCGGAGGTGATGCCGAGTTTGAAGGCGCTGTGGGAAGCTTTGTCATCAAACTCTTTGATAT
Source organism: uncultured Desulfobacteraceae bacterium (assembly GCA_964627015.1). Classification (GTDB taxonomy): domain Bacteria; phylum Desulfobacterota; class DSM-4660; order Desulfatiglandales; family Desulfatiglandaceae; genus CAZVGY01. Next base: position 10,994 of record CAZVGY010000088.1, on the reverse strand, counting down.
TTCAGTTGCCAATGCGGGTCTGAGCCTTGAAAGAGCAAAAAGAGAAGGATTCGATGCCATCAATGCCTTTGTAGTCCAGTTTGACCGCGCTCATTTCTATCCTGAAAAGGACCTGATGTACCTGGAGCTTATTGTGGAAAAGGTAACAGGCAGGGTCCTCGGAATCCATGGGCTTGGGAATAATAGAGACGCTACAGCAGGAAGAATCAACGCTGTTGCTCCCCTGTTAAAATACGGCATTAAAACCAGCGACATAAGCAACCTGGAAATAGCCTATGCCCCTCCCTTTTCAGCCGCTATGGATATCCTTAACGCCCTCGGAAATACAGCGGAGAATATCCTGGCCGGAAAAAACAGGGTCGTAGATGCGGAGGTGGTTGCAGACTGGTGGAATGAAAAGACCCCGGAAACAGACCTGTTCCTGGACTGCCGGGAATGGGGAAACGCAGAACCCTTTGTTGAAAAATATCCTGATTACTGGAAGAGCGTGCCCCAGGGTCAGCTCAGGGAAAGGTTGTCCGAAATCCCCAGGGATAAAAGAATCGTCCTGATCTGCAATACCGGGGTTCGTTCATACGAAGCCCAGATAACCCTGGATCAACAAGGCATAACGGATACTCACAATCTTCAGGGAGGCATAGCAGCCCTGAAAAAATGGGGGCTGTTCAGCGAATTTTGATCTTGACTTGCATGACATTCATGGCTATCATAATGGCTATCTCAGGTTTTTTCACTATCATTCTTTAAATAAGGCGGGACACATGCAAAAACAGTATCCTATAGCAGAGGCAAAGAATAAGTTGCCGTCTATTGTTCACGATGTCGAGGAAGGATCTATTGTGCAATTTACGAGACGCGGTCGGCCCGTGGCTGTTTTGGTGTCACTGGACGATTACGAACGTCTCTCAAGGCAGAAAAATGGATTCTGGTCGGCGCTCCGGGCATTTCGCTCCAGTTTACTGCAAGATGGAGATGTCGTCATTGATGACTCAGATTTTAAAGGCTTGCGGGATATGGGCCCCGGCAGAAAAATGCGCTGGTCAGAATAATGAAGTACCTGCTTGACACAAATGTTTTGTCAGAGTCGGTGAAAACTTCCCCGAAAAAATCTGTTCTCGCTAAACTTGAACGACATCAACATGAGATTACAACTGCATCGGTCGTTTGGCATGAATTGCTGTACGGTTGCTACCGTCTTCCAAAGTCTAAAAAGCGATCCTTTATTGAGCGATTTCTTGAAGAATTGGTTTATCGCAACATACCTATTCTTACTTATGATGAACAAGCTGCGAAGTGGCATGCAAGTATAAGGACACTCTTGATATCCAGGGGGCAGACTCCTCCGTTCGCGGACGGACAAATTGCTGCAATTGCAAAAGTCAATGACCTTATCCTTGTGACCAACAATACAGCCGATTTTGCTTATTTTGAACAGTTGCATCTGGAAAACTGGCACGAGTAGTCATGAACCAGGCCCACCTCCATATCAGTTTGAATAAGCTTAGGCAAAAAGTCATTTCAATAATAAAAAAAGCGTTTCAAATGCAATAACCCCGAACACCGGACGAGCATCTCACAGGGTCAACTCTGGACCCGACTATCCGAGATCCCCAGAGATAAAAGAATCGTCCTGATCTGCAATACCGGGGTTCGTTCATACGAAGCCCAGATTACCCTGGATCAGCAAGGCATAACGGATACTCACAACCTTCAGGGGGGCATAGCAGCCCTGAAAAACTGGGGGCTTGACCTGCTGGAATAGGACAGCCATTTATGCAGGGCCAACGGCTTCGTATTGGGTTGGATGAGAGGCTGTGTTTCCAAAACTCAGGAGTTATCGCTGCCTCTGATTTCATAAAGCATAAAAACCCCGTCCGTGGTCCTGCTATGGAGTCGTACAAGGTGTGGATATCTTTTTTCCAGTGAGGGCTCCCAGTACCATGAGGCATTTGTATGCAATCCGGTCTCCCTGCGAATGCTTTCTGTGTGAACGATAAGCAGCCACGGGACTCCGGTCTTTCTCCCATACCTGACTACTTTCTCCAGAGAGTCGTTGGGTAAGATCCGGTAGGTGCCCCCTGCCAGATAAGCATAAAACGGCATAAGGCTGAAGACCGGCCCACCTCTAACTTCTCTTTCCAAAACCTCAAGTTCACTGAACGTATCAGCCTTTGGAAATACGCTCAGGGATGTAAAGTATCTTGGTGTGGTTAGAAAAAAGCATAGATACGCCAGAATGAAGAAAAGGAAGGAATATGAACCGAGTTTCAGCTTGGTTGACACTGAATCAAAACACAGGAAAAGTTCGGCGGAAATCTGTATAAGGGCGAAGGGAAAAATGACATAGATATATCTTGGAACCATGCTGGTAAAAATTGATATTGCTAAAAGGTAAAACAGAAAAAAACCGGGCAGCAAGAGCCTGCTGATGGTACTCACCCTGTTTGACCTAACAAGAAAAGGTGAAATAGAAAATAGCAGAAAAGAATAGAATAGCAAACCCCCCAGAGGCAGTTTCAAGTACAGGATATTTTTGAATAAGCGGGAGAAAAAATCTGAAGGGCTCGTGAACACTGAGGCGGCATTGCCTAAGTAACTATCCTGAAAACTGTTTTTCCTGTCCAGATAGCAATACATCTCTGAAGAATCCGGAAGCAACTTCCTCATCAGGCGTCTCTTTGCATATATCACGGCGTAACTTTTCTCTGGAATAGCATTTATTCGATCTATCTCAGCCAGAACACGTGGGTCTGTTGTAGTCACCCTCTGGACCCGCTCTATATATTTCTGTTGAAAGGGGTGCTGCCCGGTTTGAAAGTAAAGGATAAAGGCGTATGGCGAGGCTATAATCGCCCATCCCACTGTTATGAGAAGAATATTTTTAAAAGCCTTTGTTTTCCATTTTCCCAGCACCTGGATAATGCATAGAAAAATCAAAAACACAAAAACAATAATTCCGATTTTCCTGGATAAAAACACAAGGCCGCTAAATATACCCATGAGGAAAGGAATCGCCGCTGCAGATCCGGGCTCGAAGTCAAAGAGCCGTAAAGCGAGATAAAAAGTGCAACCTAAGGTGAGTAAGAAGACCGATTCTGAAAGGGGTGTCATACCAACAAGAAAATAATAATAATTCATTTCAATAAGGACTATCGTTACGACTGCAATAGCCCTGTTTGTTATTTTCTTAAGGTGAAAGTATATAGGGATGAGGGCCGCCAGGGCGCAAGAGGCAGTAACCCACTCCGCCGCCGTAAAACTACCGAGTGATAAAGTATTACCCAAGCCTATCAAGACTGGATAAAGCGGTGGCAACAACAGCCCGTAGTCCACATGTCCCCATGAAGGGATATACAGAAGTCCTGTTGAAAACAGGTCCCTTGCCAGGGTTAAATATGCGATTGTGTCGTAAGAAAACAGCATACGACTGCAGTTAAAAAAATGGATTAAGGGATTAAGCGCAAACACGAAGGCGATGCAAACCAAATCAGTGTACCAGCGCTCGTATACAGGAGAGGATTCGTTATTTTTCATGCCCAGTACTCCTCAAAGCCCAGGATCTTTTAACGTGTATGTCTGCTTCCAAATATAGGGAACCCTTTCACAACAAAGGTATGGATGTCAAAAAAATAATTGACATAAACTGTTTACGCTGGTATGAGTAATTTATCTACTCATAATGAGGCCAACAATGGAGAGCTTATTTGCAGGTATAATTGCGTCAAAAACAAGGATCAAACTCCTGGTACGGCTTTTTTTTAACCCTGAAACCAGATCATACCTCAGGGAACTTTCAAAGGAGTTCAATGTATCTACGAATTCAGTCAGAGAGGAACTGAATCAGCTCACCAGGACGAAACTCCTGAATTCTGAAAAAAACGGCCGTCACGTCTATTACATGGCGAATAAGGAACACCCTCTATTTCCGGAATTGAAATCCATGGTGGCTAAGGTAATGGGCATTGATCAGGTCATAGACGGTATTGTGAACAGGCTTGGAGACCTCGAGCAAGCTTACCTTATCGATGACTATGCCGAAGGCAAGGACACCGGAATCATAGACCTCCTTCTTGTGGGAAATATTAATCAATACCATCTGAATGATTTGAGCAGAAAAACTGAACGATATATAAAACGAAAAATTCGTTCGCTGGTTGTGAGTGACAGGGAATATAAAGAAATTTTGCCCAAACTGGAAAAAAGACCGCGCATTTTAATATGGGAGGCCCATAAAGAAAAGGCCCCTGTTTGATATTGATAAAAACACAAAGAGTTTACCTGCGAGCAAAGCAACTCTTGTTTTATTTCAAGGGCTTAGCCATAAAATAAAACCAGCCTGAAGGGGCGGAGCTATATATTTATCCTGAACCTCTTTACTCCAGTCAATTCAAGAAAAAACTGACAATTTTTGCTTCGGCTTTCATGTGACAAAGCCCCTGATATAAGGCCCAAAATGCTCAAAACCGTATACACACCTGAATCCTCCATTCATCGGCCGGTAAAAATGTTCCGGCAGATGTTCACTGACCTGTGGGAAGCAAGGGGTCTGGCCCTGCAACTTGCAATCCGTGATATCAGGGCCCAATACCGACAAGCCGCCCTGGGCCTGCTCTGGGCCTTTATTCTGCCTCTAGCACACACTCTAACGTGGATATTTTTAAGCGGTTCAGGAATTGTCACCATCAGCGATACTGCTCTGCCCTACCCTGTTTATGTTTTTACCGGCACCATGATCTGGGCTATTTTTATGGATGCCGTCAACGCTCCGCTTCAGCAGACCACTGCAGCCAAACAAATGCTGGCAAAAATAAATTTTCCCAGGGAAGCACTGGTGATTTCCGGCATCTATCAGACCCTTTTCAATGGCCTAATTAAAATTGTTCTACTTTTGGGAGTACTGGTGGTGTCAGGCGTCTATCCCGGATGGACCCTTATATGGTTTCCATTGGGAATCGCCTCACTGATACTCGCTGGGACTGGGCTGGGATTACTGCTTACGCCGGTTGGAGTCCTTTATACGGATATAGGAAAATCCCTTCCCCTGCTCATGCAATTTCTGATGTACCTGACTCCCGTTGTGTTTCCCATGCCAAAAGGTGGACTCGCCGCAATAGTATATAATCTGAATCCCCTGACTCCATTGATTTTAAATACTCGAAACTGGCTCACGGGATTGCCATCCCAATTTTTCAGTTATTTTCTCCTGGTCAATGTATTGGTGCTTGTTTTGCTCTTATTGGTCTGGGTTGTCTATCGAGCTGCCATGCCCATTTTGATTGAGAGGATGAGCGCCTAAAGGAGAAGAATGAGGGCTGAAACCTGAGGCTTGAGGGGGGATAATGGACAAAGCTGAAGATAAAAAGGATATATTACGACAGAGGACCAGGCAATTTGCATCTGTTATAATTCGTCTGTATTGTGAATTGCCAAAAATCGAACGGCATCTCAGGTTATCGGCAAGCAAATCCTCAGGTCCGGCATACAAGCAGTTGCAAATTATCGTGAAGCATCAAGAGCACGAAGCGATGCCGAGTTTATTTCAGAAATTGATATATGTTCACAGGAAGCTGATGGAACCATGCTCTGACTTGAACTCCTCCTCGACGATTGCTCAATAATCTCCGAGAGGATTGATTTTTTAACTGATGAGTCCAACCAATTAATTTCAATATTTGTAACAATGTCAAAAAACGTAAAAAAGAGACTAAACCGATGAAAAACCTTCCCCTCAGCCCTCACCCCTCCACTCAAGTCTCAGGTTTCGGCCCTCATCCCTCCGACGACCTCCTCATAAAAGCTGAAAACGTTTCCAAAAAATTCTGCCGAAGCCTGAAAAAATCCCTGTGGTACGGGATCAAGGATCTGGGAAGTGAACTGGTCGGCCGTTCCAAAGGAGCAGGAAATGACTTGCGGCCTGATGAGTTCTGGGCGGTAAAGGATGTAAGCTTTGAGCTTAAACGTGGTGAATGCCTGGGATTAATAGGCAGAAATGGTGCAGGAAAAACTACATTGCTTCGAATGCTAAACGGATTGCTAAAGCCTGATAAGGGTTATATTGAAATGCAGGGACGTGTAGGAGCCCTGATAGCACTGGGAGCGGGATTTAATCCTATTCTGACAGGTCGAGAAAATATCTATGTGAACGCATCAGTCCTGGGACTTAAGAAAAAAGAAATCGATGACAAATTTGATGAGATAGTAGAATTTGCCGAACTGGGAGAATTCATAGATGCCCCTGTGCAAAACTACAGCTCGGGGATGCAGGTAAGGCTGGGATTTTCGATAGCAACAGCACTTAAGCCTGACATTTTGCTTCTAGATGAAATACTGGCTGTAGGTGATGCAGGATTCAAAGTTAAAGCATATGCGAGAATAGGCAAAATTATTCAACATTCAGCAGTTATATTTGTTACGCATTCGATGACCCAGCTTTACAGAATATGTGATCGAGTTGGAGTAGTAGAAAAAGGTTCGTTAGAAATAACTAATACTATTAACTCAGCCATTAAACGTTATTATAAGTTGTCTTCGAATAAAAATGTTACAGACCCGGCTGTCTTGAAGCACAATTCGATAAAAAACTTCACTTTCAACTTTTCTAAAAACGTAGATAATGGAAAAAATTGGAGTCTCGATATTTGGGCGGAATCGGTTGTTGATGCTAATTCTGGATTATTAATTGTCAACTTCACCGATATAAAAGGTCTCTTGGTTGCCGAGTTAAGGCATCAAATTAACAAAGAAGTGATCGTTAAGAAGCACAAGGTTAATCATATTTCCATAAAAATAAATTCTCTTCCACTCAAGGATGGTAATTATTACTTTGACTTTGCTCTCTATACTCAAGATCGGAAATTGGCTTTAATTCATGTATCTGGAGCAGGGCCCGTTTATGTCAGCCAGGCAAAAATGACAGAAGCAGTCTGTCTTTTAGCTGGCATGGTTAAACAAGACTATCTTTAAATCTCACTCTTTATGAAACCTAAAGTAATTTTTCTCGCAGATAAAAAAGGATGGGCTTATAGTTCAGTTGCGCAAGAAATAATGAAGCGCCTTAGCGGCAAATATAAATTCGAGCTATACCATGCCAATCATGAGCGGCCTGATTTAAAACGCCTTAAATTTGATTTACTGTATGTGTTCTTTTGGGGTGAAAATTACTGGAGAAGGTTCAATATTCCTATCCCAAGTTATAAAGTTATTCGTGAAGTTGCCAGTTATCGGTGGAGGGACGAAGAACGATATGGATATTTGACACATGAAGCTTTCTGTAGACGATACTTGAATGACTGCAATTGTGTTACCAGCCCAGCGAAAAGAATCGTCAAAGAAATAGAAAATCACAGAAACCTTGTTTTCCACACTCCTAATGGAATAGATAGTTCAGTATTTAAGAATAGAAAAAATAGAAGAGGAAAATTAAAGATAGGATGGGTCGGAAATCCAAATGATCCACTAAAGTCCCTAAAAGAAATCCTGATTCCTGCCGTACAAAATCGATTCGATTTTAATTTTACAGATGGATCATTAAATCGTAAGCAACTTATAGATTTTTACAATGAGATCGATGTCCTAGCCATTTCCTCAATATCTGAAGGCCAACCACTTCCTCTTTTGGAAGGAATGGCCTGTGGTTGTTTCCCTGTTGCAACTGATGTAGGTATAGTTCCAGAGCTTATTACAACAAAACAAAATGGTCTTGTAGTTGATAGAAGTATCTTGGCTTTCACAAAAGCCTTCGAATGGTGTGACAACAATCTAGATTATATTCGAGCTACTGGCGAATCAAATTCCATATTCATTAGGTCACACAGAGATTGGGATTTGATGGCACCAAAGTTCGATTCACTTTTTTCTGCCGCACTTGAGAAAGATTGTACTGATGATATACAACTCTTTAAAACTATTCCTATAAAGCGAATAGCTATCCCACCTGAACCAAATAGTCAAAAAAAATATGAAAACTATTCGAACCATCTTACAAATATACAGGGTGAAGAAAACGAATCTTACCAAAGGGTTAGGTCTGGTTTATTCAGGGAGCTTGAGCCTATGCTCCCGGCTGACAGGAATCAAGTAATTCTCGAAATTGGGATCGGCTTTGGACACATATTAAGCCTGTTGTTAGAGAAGGGATATAGAAATATTTATGCTGCTGATTTATCAAAAGACCTCATTGATTTTGTTCAACAAAAGTTTCAAAAAAAATTGAAGGGAGCCTTCTGGTGTGACGGGAAAGATATCCTTGGTTCTAATCCAGATATGTTTGATATTGTAATTCTATATGATGTAATAGAGCATATTCCACATGATAAATTAGAGACATTCATGCTAAACCTTCATCGATCTTTAAGCGACGGTGGCAAAGCAGTTATACGGACGCCTAATATGGCACTCCCTCTCGCAGCATTTTCCCGCTACATCGATTTCACGCATACTATCGGATTCACGGAATTTAGCATACGGCAGTTAATGACAGCAGCGGGATTTTCATCGATTAATATTTTTAAACAAATGGATTCAAGAAGTTGGCATGTCCGTTTTCTATACAAACTATATAAATTTTTATTAAAAAAACTTTTCTATCTTGAAGGCAGGACAACTCCTACATGTTTCGACAAAAATATTCTAATCGAAGCCATGAAGTAAATATTCCCATCAGAAAACGTTCTATAGCCTACCATATTGATATAAAGGTTTTTCACACAAATGTAATATTGCCATTTCAATCCAGCGAAACTGAGGACACCTTTAACAATACACAAAATAATATTAATATAAATACTTATATTGTTTTTATTCATTAACCGTGCTTTCTAGGATCTATTTCCCTGTTCATGGAATATAAAAGAAACCGTATTCTTTTCATCGGACATTCAGCTGGAAGAACTGGCGCACCATTGATTCTTCTAAACCTTCTTCGCTGGATTAAAGAAAAGGATTTATTTCCTTTCGAAATTCTCCTTAAAACAGATGGAGTATTAAGACCGCAATATGAAAAGCTTGCTCCCACAGAAATCTTTTATAGATCACCTAAACGCCATAGCAATATAATCCTTAATAAAATTGTGAAAATCAGTGTTAGTTATTTGAATAAAGAAAAATATATAAAAAGGAAACTGTATAAACGTTTTCCCGCTTCTAATTTCGGACTGATATTTATGAACACCATAACTAATGGCGATATGCTCAGTGCCTTAACTCATTTGAGATGTCCAATGATTACACGAGTCGCGGAACTAAACTATGAGATAAATAGAACCGGCGAAAGAAACTTTTCTCGAGTAAAATGCCGGACAGACCATTTCATTGCCGTATCTCAAGCAGTTAAAGAAAATCTCGTTAAAGGCCATGGCATTCCCTTATCAAAAATTAGTGTTATACCTGGATTTGTGTCTCCATTTTACGAAGATGAAATTAATCAGGACGCCTGTCTTATTCGCCGGCAGCTCAACATCCCGAACGATGATCTTATTGTCTGCGGATCCGGAGAAGGGACATGGCGTAAAGGCAAAGACCTTTTTGTTCAACTAGCAGCATGTGTATCTTTTCATCCTAAGATGACTAAATCTGCTCACTTTGTATGGGTCGGGGGAAAATACAGTAGTGAGGATTTATATCAACTTCAGCATGATGCAGAATGCTTAGGTGTGAAGGGCAGACTACACTGGGTGCCAGAGGTTTCTAATCCTATGCCATATTTTGCTGCAGCTGATATATTTGCGATGGTTTCCAGAGAGGATCCTTTTCCAATTGTCTGCTTGGAAGCCGCATGGAAAAAAAAGCCCATAGTTTGTTTTCGAGATGCTGGAGGAGTTCCTGAACTAGTAGGGAATGATGCTGGGTTTTCTGTTCCTTATCTTGATCTTAAAGCGATGGCTGATCGAATCGTGCTACTTTCCATAAACACCCATGAACGAATAAAATTTGGCCACGCTGCAGCGCTAAAGGTAAATAGCCAATATACAGCCGATAAAGTTATCCCTTCCATAGTGAATGTGATGGAGCATTTCTATTCAGTTGATTGATAAACGTCGTCTTTTTCAAAACTTTGATAAAATCTATTTTACCGCTGATGTATAGAAAAAAGGTCTTTATTCTTATTCTGAACTGGAACAGTTATGATGAAACGATCAATCTCCTTACTATTCTTCAAAAACAAACTTACACAGACTTTAAAACAATTGTAATAGATAATAATTCCACCGACAGATCGATTGAAAAGCTTAAGCCCTACACTGAATCATCCATATTATTAATACAGAATAAGAAGAACCTCGGTTACGCCGGCGGTAATAACATTGGAATTGATATCGCAATAAATGAACAGGCTGACTACGTATGGATCTTGAATCCGGATATCCGACCGGAGCCTGAAACCCTCTCCATCCTCATAGAGAGTATTGACCGGAGCTCCTCATTTGCAGCAATAGGTCCAAGGATCTGCTATCGTGATAAACCTGACACCATTTATTCTGACGGCGCATTAATTATTCCGGAGCGGGGCTTTCTTGTTATTCATAAAAATAATAATCAAAAAATTAAGCCGGTATCAGACAATAAAATAAAACAGGTTGATTATGTAAACGGCAGTGCCATACTTATGCGCGTAAAAACCTTAAGGGAAATCGGGAAATTCCGTGAAGATTTTTTTCTTTATTACGATGAAACCGAGTGGTGTTTAAGAGCCAAACGCCGCGGCTGGCAAATTGCAAACAACAGTAAGGCGACGGTCTATCATAAATCCAGCCCAAAAGGATTTTTATATCACTATTTTATGGCAAGGAACCGCATCTTGCTGGCAAAGGTCCTCCGTGAATATCGATATGCTGCATTGAAAGTCGAAATCTATCATTTGCGTAAGTTTATCAAAAAACCATTCCACAAAAACCTGCTTTACTTCTTTGCACGCCTTAAAGGTATCTCCTGCGGTTTAGTTAAGTGTAAAAGTTAAGATCTTCCCATACAGTTTTAGGGGATAGTAGGTGGCAGTC
>CAZVGY010000087.1:0-15725 GCA_964627015.1 uncultured Desulfobacteraceae bacterium | reverse complement strand
TCATGACGAGAACTTAGACTAAAATTTAAGTCCTGTTCTAGTCAAGACCCTAAAAGAATTATGCCCGTTGTGATTTTTTTGTCTGCCTTTATTTTTGCGCCCATGCCGGCTCACGCAGAGGAAAAAGTGGTCTTGCGGACCATAGGGCTCTTTGACCTTACGGGCCCTTACTCGGGACTCCTATCCCTTGCATCTCAAGGGTTTAATGACTTTGTGGAATGGGCTAACAACCATCCAGGTTATCTTCCCGACAGTGTGAAATGGGTGAATGAGACCTATGATACGGGCATGGATATAGGAAAGGCGGTAGCAGCCTACCATATGTCAACATCAAAAGAACCCATACCGATCATTACCACTGGCGGTCTGACAGCACCCACCATCAATGCTATTAAACCACTTGCGAAAAGAAGGAAAATACCCTGCATAGACGGATCATCGGCCCGGCCGATTGTCTACCCACCCGCGTGGACTTTCAGCATGCAGGGATGTTATGAAGGCATGCTTGCGGCTTCAGCCCAGTTTCTCAAGGATAACTGGCGTCCCGACACTCCCTACAAGCGGATAAGGGACAGATATGACAAGAACCGGAATCCCAGGATATCTGTGATGGGATGGGATAACTCATTTGGAAGGGGCTTTGACCAAAAGGAGACGCGGGACTATCTGAAGAGCATAGGTGTGGATTGGATAACTCCCGAGTATATTCCTCTAAACCCAACCGATACTACACCGCAGATCCTGAGGCTTATTAAGTCCGGTGTAGACATGATCTATTTCGCAATGTATGCTGAAAGCCATGCCTTTATATTGAAAGATGCAGAGAGAATAGGAGTACGTGACCAATTCCAGGACATGGGTTTTTGGGGTGATAATCTCATTCAGCTTAGGAGCTATGTTGGTGGACTGGCTGACGGGGCAATGCAGCTGACCGGCTATCAGATGGATATGTCAGAGTGGAACCCTCATACCAAGGCACTGCTTGAGAAATCAGGACTGGGTGAAAATGCGGCTCTTTCTTATTCAGGTGCATTTGCATGGTGTGATGTCTATGGGGAGTGCATCAGGAGGGCAGTAAAAAAGGTAGGTCCCAAAAACGTGACGGGCCAGGTAATCTATGACGTGGTCACCAACCTGACCGATTATCAATGCATGGCATATAATAGCAAGGTCACCTTTTCAAGGACAAGGATGGTTGGACCCTCTAACGCCAGTATTTATAAACTTCAGGACGGGGAGGTGGTAAAAATCGTCAAATCTATATACATTCCTGACCTGCTGCCTAATGGTGAGGACGTTGTCAAATAGGCAATGTGAATTTTTAATCTCCTGTCATAAGGATATACAAAGTCAAGCACATTAAAATCTTTTTAACACCAGACCTTTTGGAGAGGAGTTCCAGGTCAGGGCCGTTCCGGCCCTGACTGTTTTGTTGAACTCCTTACATTAAAAACAGGTTTACAAAGGAAGCGAAATCATTTCGTTGTCCTGCTTCTTTGCAGCAGGAGGGACAAGCTAAAGCGAGGCTTATTTAAGGGATGTTACAAAAGACAGGGCAGGATATCGTGTCTCATCATAAGGGTAGTCCCAGCAACCTCTAAAATGAATTATCTCACCGCCGAACCGGGTTTTGAAAAGAAACAGACCATGCATGGGATGCCGGGGATCGGTGGTCGAAGGAATACCGAGCAAATCAAAATAGCGATATCCCTGTGCCTTGGCATCCATGATTGCTTTCCAGAGCATGGCGTAGGATGCGAACACCCCTCTTCCGCGAATAGAAGAAGCACTGTGCAGATAATAAGCAGTTGATTTATGAAAAGCTATTATGCTGCCGGCTAGAAGTTCTTCCCCCTGGAAACCCAGATATAAGCGGACATTGGTGTCATGTTTCCTGGCAGTTGAGAAAAGCTTTCGGAAATAGGCAAGGTCTTCCAGGACAATACCTTTTCGTATTGCCATGTTCATATATATAGGGTACCAGTCGTTCAAACCCATATGGTCGCTAACTTTTATCATTACTCCTTCCCGGAATGCCCTGCGGACACAATACCTGGTTTTGCTGTGCAGACCACGAAGGATCTGGGCTGTCGATTTTTTGAGGTTAATCAAAACCGTAGCAGTAGGTTGCATATCTGTAGGAGCCTTCCGGAGATTCCAGTTTCTGCTCCCGAAATTCATCCGCATTTCTCTTATCCTCGGCTCAGGGGGACCTTTCCAGTGGGTTTTGTCGTTTCCCCGGGGGGCATATGGATTCGGCCAGGACAGGTCAAAACGCAGAAAACGGCATTCGTTCGGCAATAGAGGCCTGATTTTTTCCGAAAGTGCTTCCAGGAATGGACCTTGCTCACCAGATGGTATGGTAATATCCGGCCCGTAGGGGACATACCCAAAAGAGGCGTCATTAGTGCAAGGCCGGTGAACCATAATAATAGAGGTCCAATTGTCCCGATAGTCCAGGTGGAATGCCTGGGTATTATAGCCGCGGTTTTCTTTTAATCGGGCCCAGAATGAACTCTGAAACAGATTTGAACCTCTTTTAATCTGTTTTGGATCGACTTCTGTGATGTTTAGCATATTATCTTGTTAGAATTTTTGGGTCACGGATTATAGGCACCGGCAGATTAAATGTCAATACGCAGAAGAGTAATCGGGAGGATATGAATCCAAAAGGGTCTCAGAGTCTATTTCCATCGCAGGCGCCTGGCGGACCCAGGCTCGGGGATCAAAAGCGAGTCAATAATAGAAAAAACTCTCAAATCTGACCAGCGATGTCTAAATTACGGTTCTATAGCATCTGTATATGAACAGGTTGTTTATCAATCAGCCTTTAACGATTCAAGTGCTTCCTTTGCTGCAAAATGAGTCTGCGTTTCCGCTTCCAGATGATTGAGTGCATCAAGTACCGGTGATATAATTTCGCTCGTCCTTGCATCTACAAGTTTTCTGGCAATCACATCGTGCAACACATGATGACTGCCCTCACGCAGCCAAACAGAATCTGATCGGTCTCTCAGCGCTTCCAGCAAGGGAACCAAACCTTCATCAGCTAAATGGATCAATCCTTCAGCAGCCATCCAGCGGACACTGAAGTCTTTATCGTCAAGCGCGTTTACCAGAGCTCCGGCTGCCTTGGGAGTTCCTATTCGAGTTAAGGCTTTGGCGACTTCCCAATGCAAAGGTTCTTTCCTTATTTCAAATGCCTTTATTAGTGCATCTAAAGATGGCTCGCCGATTTTTACCAAAGCATGACGGGCATGCTGCCGGGCTAAGCCGTCCTTGCTCTTTAGTATTTCAATTAAAGACTCGATACTGGTTTCGTTCAGGTTATTATTTGTTTCGAATGAATTCATTAATTTCTCCTTTCAGAGGTGGTAACGGGTGTAAATTACCGAAACAGATTTTTGATTTTGCTATTTGCTTTTGGAATCTAACAAGGGAAATATGTTGACCAGGGTGCTCAAAAATCCGAGTGATTATACATATACTAAAAAATTCTTGATTGCAATAATCAATTGATAATGGCTATAGATTTATGGTCATCACTTATGAATGACTGAATCCGGAAAAAGTATCAGGTGGGTCCCGGGCTAAATTTTGCAGTGGATTCATGTTTAAGAATATGGCATTTAGGTCAATAGGAGAAAGGAGAATTCTATGCCTGCTATCGATGTAAATAAGACAACTATTAATTACCGACTGGAGGGGCCTGAACAGGGGAGTGTTGTGATGTTTTCGAACTCACTGGCTTCAGATATCGCAATGTGGGATCTGCAGGTCCCGGTACTGCTAAAAGCCGGTTATAGAGTCCTCAGGTATGACAGTCGGGGGCATGGTTGTTCTGCAGTTCCTGAAGGCCCTTATACTATGGATATGCTGGCCGCAGATGCGTTGGGGCTGATGGATGCACTTGGGCTGGATAAAGTGCACTTCTGTGGACTTTCAAAAGGAGGGATGGTAGGCCAGGTAATGGGTATTAAGAACGCCGGCCGTCTTCTTTCATTGGTGCTCAGTTCTACCTCAGCCCATCTAGGCCCTCCTGAGATCTGGGATGAATTCATAGAGACGGTCCGGAAAAATGGCATCAATGCTGTTGTAGGCGCTACAATCGACCGATGGTTCACAAAATCAGGCCAGAAACATCTCTCAAATCATGTGGCGAAATGTCGCCAGTCAATTCTTGACACTCCTGTTGAAGGTTTTTGTGCCTGTTGTACAGCCATTAGAGATATGGACCTGCGAAGTTCCATTAGCTCGATTTCAACGAGGACATTGGTGATTGTTGGTGAACAGGACCCGGGTACCCCTGTATCAGAATCTGAACTGATACATGAAAGGATATCTTCTTCTATATTGAGGGTTGTCCCAGGGGCAGCTCATCTCGTTAATATCGAAAAGTCGGACATTTTTAATAATGAGCTTCTAAGCTTTATCAAAAATAGTTCTGCATAGCAGGAGTTTTTGATATGAATAAATACACAGGTAGCCGACAGTTTTCTGTGGACAGGTTAAGCTACGCCTGTATTTGAACAGCCTTATCTGTTTCGTAGAGGCTTTTATGGCAGAGTTCCGGCTGGCGATGTCGGATATACCAAGAATGAATAATTTTTATGGGGTTTTTTATGAATTCATGCGTATCTTTTGAGAAGTCTATGCTGACCAATCCGATAAACGTTAACACTGAAGAGAAGAAGCTTGATTTTGCAAGTGCAAAATTGATCGCCGACCAAAAGGCAAAAGAGGTGGCCCATGAGCCCATGTTATTGAGCTGGTATGATTCAGAAAGGGGCCGTTTTTCACCTGATGTTGAGTGCTGCGGCGAAGATAAGCCAGCCTGGCTCATATACGCCGAATCAAGAGGGGGAAATATCACAATCGATGTCAATGATGAGCAATACGTTTTTATCTATGTTGAGTCCAGACAAGAGTAAATTTTTATTGATCCGGCCTTCTCGATTTTTTGTACAGAAAGCCAGGCTGTATTTTTTCTGGTTCAAAGGTATGGACTTACTTTTCCGGCGCCTCACCTTTTAGACGCTTTGCTTGTTCCAGCTCTTCTTCCAGTTCTTCCAGTTCCTGCCACATGGCAGGTGATACTGAATGTGCGGGCCACCTAGACTTCAGGTCTGCTATCTTGGCTTCAATTTCCTTAATTTTGTCTTCCCCCATGTAGGCCTCCATTATTTTTTGAGTGGTATGTATCATTCAGGAAGATATTTAGCTTTTCAACTGATACTCAAATTTTTCGCCGCTCCTTATTTGTACTAATATAATATATCGTTATAGGGAACAATGAACAACAGAAAATTTATGGTTGATGTTAGGGTTTAGTGGCAAAAAAGCGAGGTTTGTTTGTGTTTTTATTAATTAAGTGTATCAGTCTCAGCAATACTGGCGCTTTTGGTTTCGGGCCAAGCGTAGGCAATGGATTTATAGCTTTTAATTGGTCGGCTGCAGAAAGGCTCCGACATGTGAGCAATTTGAGAATGAGGTGGTATTCACTCGCTTTTTTTACAAATTTGATGTATGAAAAAGATTGCTAAAATAGACTTCATCTCTGGGTTAGCTTTGCAGATACCCTGATGCCGTTAGCAATGAAAGGTGATAAAAGGAATGACTCAAGCAAAGGTTAGAGATACTGAGCCTGAGATTGGATTTATTGGCCCTCGAATAGAGAAAAAAGATATCAAGATAACAGATACAGTTCTTAAGATGTGGCAGCAGGTTGTAGATACCCTTGCAGAGGTTCTTGATGTGCCTTCAGCCCTGATAATGAAGGGAGATTATCCTTACATAGAAGTGTTTCGGTCAAGTAATACGGAAAATAATCCATACAGGGCTGGAGATAGAGAGCAACTGGCAGGGCTGTACTGTGATGAAGTAATGAGACGAAAGGATAGACTGCTTGTCTCGAATGCGTTGAATGACCCCAAGTGGGCAAACAATCCTGATATAGAGCTTGGAATGGTTTCTTACCTGGGCTTTCCCCTTCTTTGGGCAGATGGTGATGTCTTTGGCACTATATGCGTTCTTGATTCAAAGGAGAACAGTTATAACAAGCGTTATGAAGATCTGGTTTTAGTGTTCAAGGAAGTTATCGAGTCACACCTTGACTACCTCTTCAAGAGTGTGGTGGAGATGAAAAACCTTGAGGACATATTGGATAACCTCGCAGAGGGCATAATTGCCCATGACATGGACAGGCAGATCCTTTTCTTTAACCGAGCAGCAGAGGAAATCACAGGGTATTCAAGAAAAGAGGTCCTTGGAAGGGATTGCCATGTGGCATTTGGAGAGCCCTTTTGTGGCGGGCGCTGCTCTTTCAAAGAGGGCAGGCCTGTTTCAGTGGATCATCGCCCGTACCCGCTGAATATTGTCACTAAGAATGGAACCCCTCGAAGGATAAATATGAAGCTTATAGATATAAGAGGGTCCTCAGGGGAGATATCCGGTGTCATAGCGAGTTTTCGTGATGTAACGGATGTTGTGGGATTCAAGATACAGCTTGGGGAGCTAAAAGGATTTGCCGGCATAGTAGGCAGGGATATCCGTATGCTCCAGGTGTATAGACAGATTAGGGATCTCAGTACCACTGACTATCCTGTTTGCATAACAGGTGAGACCGGTACAGGGAAAGAAATTGTGGCCGCGGCTATTCACAACGAAAGTCGCCGCGGCGGAGGGCCCTTCGTTCCGGTTAATTGTGCGGCTTTACCTGAAGGAGTACTTGAGAGCGAACTTTTCGGACATGTTAAAGGGGCCTTTACAGGTGCGGTTCGAGATAAGAAGGGGCGATTCGAACTGGCTGATAAGGGAACCCTGTTTCTGGATGAGGTAGGTGATCTCCCCAGGGTTGTTCTGGCAAAGCTCTTGAGGGTCATTCAGGAGGGTGTATTTGAACGTGTGGGGGCTGAAAAACCCGTTGTTGTTGATGTTCGTATTATAAGCGCCACTAATAAAGACCTGAAGCAAGAAGTAGTCAAAGGAAACTTCAGAGATGATCTCTATTATCGACTCAATGTAGTCCCGATGAATCTCCCACCGCTGAGGGAAAGGAGGGGTGATATCCATCTGCTGGTTGAGCATTTTCTGGGTGAGGCGCTGGAAGAAGGACAGGAATCCCAGGGTTTTTCAAATGAGGCACTGGAACTCATGAAGACCTATTCATGGCCGGGAAACGTTCGGGAGCTTCAGAGCGCGATAAGATTCGCACTTGTTAAATCAAGATCTAAGATCATTAAACCTGGACATCTTCCTGTAGAGTTAAGAGACTGGCGGAGAGCCTCCTCGAATATGCGTGGACCGACAAAGAAGCTCAACAGGGAAAGTGTGCGGGCGGCCCTTAGAGAGACTGGGGGCAATAAGGCTAAAGCGGCCAGAATTCTGGGAGTCGGGCGCGCCACCCTCTACAGATTTCTCGATTCCTTCCCTGATGTCTCATGAAACATGTGTGTCTCATTTTTATCCTGAGACATTCTTGTTTTTTCAAATCAGTATCTTTTGTACTTTTTCGCCGAAAAATTTATTTCAGAGGCTCACAAGTACCTTTTCTTAAAGCTTTTTTGTTTTCCAAAAAGCCTCCAAGGCAAGAGGGTTTTTATTTTGATTGGATACACCTCTCATGCTCTTAGTATTATTCCTTAAATAGTTGTCAACATAATCCTAGATATATCAAAAGCTTACTTGTAGTCCCCCCCAGGTTGATACATTATTGTCTCGGGTTTGGGTTTTATAAGGACAACATTATCTATGGAAAAAAACTAATGTTGATTTACAACCTGTTAATATCCTTTAAATTAAAAGTGTGCATTCCTTCTAAAGCAATGCGTGGCACATATTTTGATTATCCAATAACAGAAGGCCGTTGCTATTGGGTGAAATAACATTTCCGGAAGGGACTTTATGATGAGAGCATGCGATAAAGTCATAAATAGGACTTTTGAACTGGTGGAAAAAATGCTGGATCTGGCGGATGAGGGTGACAGAGTAAGGGAAGACTCCGGTTGCGGAGTTCTATTTGGTGTTGTCCGGGATTCGGCCTTTAAAATAAGAAGACTCGCTGAAGAAGAGATAGAGGCCCATAAGAGAAAAGGGTGGCGGGAGGAGAGTTGACACAAGATAATTACTGTCATGAACATAAGTAATATTTCAAAGGAGCAAGACTATGGAGTTAAAAGGAAGTCAAACTGAAAAAAACCTGTTGACGGCATTTGCGGGCGAATCACAGGCCAGAAACCGGTACACCTATTTTGCCAGCCAGGCGAAAAAGGACGGTTTTGTTCAGATTTCCCATATATTTGAAGAAACAGCAAGCCAGGAAAAGGAGCACGCAAAGAGGCTTTTTAAATTTCTCGAGGGAGGGGAGGTAGAGGTCATCGCCAGTTTTCCAGCAGGTGTAATAGGTAGCACACTGGAGAACCTCAAAGCGTCCGCTGCGGGTGAGAACCACGAACACAGTTCAATGTACCCTGAATTCGCTAGAACAGCCAGGGAGGAGGGTTTTGATACTCTAGCAGATGTTTTTCTAGCAATAGCTGTGGCGGAGAAGCAACACGAAAAAAGGTATCTTTCTCTTGCTGAGAATATAGAAAAGGGCCGGGTGTTCAAAAGGGACAGCAAGGTCATATGGCGATGCAGAAACTGCGGATATCTTCACACCGGTGAGGAAGCTCCGGTTGCCTGCCCGGCATGTGACCATCCTCAGGATCATTTTGAACTACTGGGTCAAAACTACTAATTATGGCAAATCTAATTTTGCGCTAACCCAATTTTCTTATTAACCTTTAGATCATAACTGGAAATAGTTTTTGGGCTTAATTTTTCATATATTTTTAACAACAAAAATGAGGAGGAATGAGAATGGCGGAGAAAATGGAGATTTACAAATGCGAGGTATGCGGAAATATCGTGGAGGTTCTTTATGGAGGCAAGGGTGAATTAGTATGCTGCGGCCAGCCAATGAAGCTCTTTAAGGAAAATACCGTGGATGCGGCCAAGGAAAAGCACGTACCTGTGGTGGAGAAAACATCCGATGGTTTTAAAGTAACGGTTGGTAGTGTTGCGCACCCTATGGAAGAAAAACACTACATCCAGTGGGTGGAGCTTATAGCTGACGGAAAGGCCTATCGTCAGTTTCTGAAGCCTGGAGATTCTCCAGAAGCTGTTTTTTGTGTGGATACGGACAATGTTACTGTACGTGAATACTGCAATATACACGGCTTATGGAAAGCCTAATCAACTGCTTTTTTATTTTGAGAGGAGGGGCCTATGGGTTTTGAGTCTTTCGAGGAGATCCTGGATTTCGCTATAACCAAGGAGAAGGAAGCTGCAAATTTCTATGAAGACATAGCCCAAAAGGCACCCTTTTCTGGAGCCCGGGAAATGTTGGCGGAATTTGCCGAGGAGGAGAGAAAGCACGAGGTCATGCTGAAGGGTATCCTTAGTGACAGGGAAAAACTGTTAAAATACAGGATTGAAGGTATTCTCGATCTTAAGCGCAGCGATTATATGCTGGAAAAAGAATACGAGAGCAGTATGGCTTATCCGGAGATCTTAAGGCTCGCCATGAAACGGGAAGATAATTCAGTGAAATTCTACACCGAATTGATCGGAATTTCCCTTAAGGAAGAGGTGACAAATATACTTAAGCTGTTATCTCAGGAAGAAGCCAAACACAAGCTGAAATTGGAAACTCTATATGATGATTATATGGCAACACAGGGAGACTAGATCTGAAGATCTAAAGCCGAAAAAGAGTATTTCCTGAAAATGTACAACAATTATCAGGCCGGTATCAAACCTTTTTTGATTGTTTTAGGTAGTAAGGGGGGTGATGATAGTGACAGACTGGAAATGTAAAAACTGTGGATATTCGCTCAAGGATGAAAAACCACCGGAGGTATGCCCATCCTGTAAAGAGAAATGTGAGTTTGTGGATGTGTCATGCTATATACCTGATTGCGCCGAGACAGGCAGCGACCATAGATTAGTCTAGAAACAGGGTCTATGCACTGATAGCGACCGGTCTGCGTATGCCCTAAGTGTTTGAAGGCTGTTAAATTTTAAAAAAATGTAAATTATAATTAGGAGTACAGTCCCATTGAGAAGGAGGGGATATTATGTCAGAAAAGAAATACAGAGTGAGAGCTGAATGCCCTCATTGTGCATGCGGAACTATCAGCCATCTCAGCCCGGAGACACTGCGCGAGAAATTTATTGGCAATGAAGAGGAAATTGATATTGTCTGCCCTCTCTGCAAGAATGTTATCAAAGCCAAGGTAGAAGAGGAAGAAGATTAAAGTGTTAATTGTAAGGATTAATACAGTCATGTGTAAAGGAGAACAATGATGGGTAAAGCTCTTGTAGTTTTTGCTACAAGGACGGGATCGACAAGAGCCATTGGCGAACTAATTGCAGAAGGGATCCGTTTTGAAGGTTCCGAGTGCGAACTAGTGAATGCTACAGAGCTGAAAGATGAGTCGAGGCTCGCAGGATATGACGCTTATGTGTTTGGTTCCCCCACATACCATGGAGAGATGATGCAGGGCATGAAAACCCTTCTTTTTTTGGCTGAAAAGGCAGCCCTGCAAGGTAAGGTGGGAGGGGCCTTCGGAGCATTTGAATGGAGTGGAGAGGCACCTGATAGAATCTATCAAACTATGAAGAATATATTTGAAATGGATATGGTAGGCGATCCGCTGAGACTGAAATCGGCATCACTGGGTGGCGGTATTAAGATGGCCCAGGATTATGGCCGCGAAATAGGAAAGAAGATTATTTAGTTTTGATTCACGCTGAAAGCGGCAGGATTAACTGGACTGCAGGACTAAGCTGGCCGAAACTTTTAATTATAATGAAGGAATTGAACGCAGGAAATTGAATAAATAATTTCCTGCGATGGGGTCTGCTGGAGGAACGAAACAGTTAAAATATGATACAAATACATATCATTTTTAGCATCTTTTTTTAATGAGGTCTTTATGAGAAAATTTGAATATGAGATTACCACTCATCCCGCTCATGAGTTTACGGATCTTGTTTATTTCTGTTCGGAGAAGGGTGAATGCGAGTATGGAGATTTACCTTCAGAACAGATAACAAGACTGCAAAACCTTCTCAACGAAGCCGGTTCCCGAGGCCTTGAACTGGTTCAATTATTTTTCGGAAATGATGGAGTTGTAGCTATATGGAAAAAGCCGGTTTAACTTTTTAGTTAAGATAGTCGGCAACTTCCGAAAGGGGCTTAAAAATGGCGAAAGAGACTGCAAAAGACACAAAAGTAAAAAAGCTTGAAATCAAGGATATGACGTCATGTGATGCGACCGCACAAATGCTCAGGAAGGCGGAAAGGGATGGTGTTGAAACTGCCTTTGAAAGAGCTTTAAATATGAAGGCCTGCCCTATTGGGGCAGACTCGGCCTGTTGTAAACATTGCTCAATGGGGCCTTGCAGACTTGTCTCCAAGGACCCATACTCCAAAGTGGGTGTATGTGGGGCTACTATAGACACTATTCAGGCCAGAAATTTTGCGAGGATGGTAGCCAGCGGGGCAGCAGCCCATACTGATCACGGTATGTCAATGCTTGACGTGTTCAGAGAAGTGGTAAACGGTAATATAAAGGATTATGCTATCAAGGATAATATAAAGCTTGAGGAGGTTGCGAAGGAAATAGGTATAGAAGTAGAGGGTAGGAAGAGCGAAGATATAGCAATGGATTTATATCGTGAACTTGAGCGGACCTACACTCAGGTTGAAGGGGAAATTCCATTTACAAAAAGGGTTCCGGAAAAGACTCTTGAGTTATGGCGGAAGCATGGAGTCGTTCCCAGAGGGGCCATGAGAGAGATCATGGAGCTGATGCACAGGACTCATATGGGAGTTGACCAGCATTATGAAAATATAACAAAGCAGTGTAGTCGTACTGCCCTGGCGGATGGATGGGGCGGATCCATGGTGGCAACCGAGATTTCCGATATCCTTTTCGGCACCCCCGTCCCTGTGAGGGCTGACGTAGACATGGGGTGTTTAAAGGAGGATCATGTTAATATTATCATTCATGGACATGAACCAAATCTTTTTGAGTCCATGCTCGATTCAGTGAATGATCCAACCTTAATCAGTGCCGCAAAGTCCGCCGGCGCGGCCGGAATCAACCTGGTAGGGATGTGCTGCTCAGGTGCGGAAATGTTGTCCCGTCATGGTATTCCTCATGCAGGCAACTTCATGTCCACTGAAGCGGTTCTCATCACAGGGGCCGTAGATGCGATGGCCGTAGATGTGCAGTGTATAAAGCAGGGCCTTGCCAAGGTGGCTGAATGTTATGGGACAAAGCTTTTCACCACTAATCCCAGATGCCACATCGAAGGAGCAGAGCACATTGAATTGCATGAGCACAAACCCAGGGAATGTACAGACGGCATAGTTGAAAATGCCATAGTGAGGTTTAAAAACCGGAATCTTCCGGTTGAAATTCCCAATATCAGAACAACAGGAATCCATGGCTTTTCACATGAGTATATTAACTACATGCTTGGAGGAACCTTCAGAGCTTCGTACACGCCTCTAAACGATAATATTATTAATGGGAGGATCAGAGGCGTGGCAGGTGTGGTTGGGTGTACCAACCCTAGAGTAAAACACGACTGGGTCCATGTGAAACTGGTCAAGGAATTGATTAAGAACGATGTGCTGGTAGTACAGACAGGATGTTCTCAGATCGCTCTGGCAAAGGCAGGGCTTTATAAACCGGAGGCGGCCCATTTGGCGGGCAAAGGTCTCAGAGAAGTCTGTGAGACAGTTGGAATGCCTCCGGTCCTCGGATTGGGATCATGCGTGGACAACAGCCGTATCCTTATTGCCTGTGCAGAGATGGTAAAGGTAGGGGGCCTGGGCGACAGTATAGCGTCCCTGCCGGTGGCAGGAGCGGCTCCGGAATGGATGAGCGAAAAGGCCATTTCCATAGGGCACTATTTTGTGGCATCCGGGGTTTATACTGTTTTCGGGGTGACTTTTCCCATTGTGGAAAATACGAAATTTCATGAACTCCTCTTTAACGGCCTGGAAGAAATGGGATTTGGGAAATGGGGGTTCACAGCAGATCCTTACGAGATGGCCCGTCTTATGATAGAACATATTGATAAGAAGCGAAAGGCTTTGGGAATTGACAAGGCCAGAGAAAGGGTACTGATGGATATGTCAGACAGGCAGAAGCTTGAAGCAGCATAATAGATATAATATGGTCCCAGGTATTAATTGACGGGTCAATCTGGGGCATTTGAATAGACAAAGACCAAATAAAAATGTTTTTGTTCTCTGATAACCAAAACTCTGGAGATAAAAATGCTGGCTATAGAAGATCTGAAAGTCGAACTGGGTGGAAGGGATATTCTGAAACATATTGATCTCGAAATCCATCCTGGAGAAACACATATTCTTTTTGGTCCAAACGGATCGGGCAAGACGTCTTTGTTGATGACTATCATGGGTTATCCTCAATACAAGGTCAAGGCCGGAAAAATTATTTTTAAAGGAGAAGACATAACCCATTTGCCTATAAATGAAAGAGCTGCTCTTGGTATAGGTATGTCCTACCAAAGGCCTCCAACCATAAACGGATTGAAGACCCGGCAGATTGTGAGGCTTTGCGCTGGAACTGATCTGGACGAAGAAGAGCTTGCCAAACGGGTTAATTTTGA
Organism: uncultured Desulfobacteraceae bacterium; assembly: GCA_964627015.1. GTDB lineage: Bacteria > Desulfobacterota > DSM-4660 > Desulfatiglandales > Desulfatiglandaceae > CAZVGY01. The sequence goes on along the minus strand of CAZVGY010000087.1, from coordinate 2,030 downwards.
AAGCTTCCTGGATAGGGATGTTAATGCGGGATTCTCAGGTGGAGAAATCAAACGATCAGAACTGCTTCAGCTTATGGCCCAGAATCCGGATCTAATGCTTTTTGATGAGCCTGAGTCAGGTGTGGATTTGGAAAATATCTCTCTGATAGGGAAGAGTATAGCCTCTCTGTTACAGAAAGATTTTCCCAAGGATGAAGGAAAAAGCAAGATGGAGACTAAGCTTGAGCGGTCAAAAATGGGATTGATTATAACTCATACAGGATATATTCTTGATTATGTATCAGCCGACAAGGGCCAGGTCCTTTATGACGGCATGTTGAGCTGTATCAGCAACCCCAGAGAAATTCTCGGCTGTATTGGAGAATCAGGCTATGAGGAGTGCGTGAGATGTATAGTAGGGAACAGTTAAGGGAAAAGGCAGATGCGGCGAGAGGCAAGAAGGGTGCTATCGGCCCGGACATAGACCTGGGCGAATTCGATGACGCGCCCGTAACTCATCCCTATCTGGCTGATGAGGAGCTTTGCGAACTTCCACAGGACGAACAGAACCGTCTCATTATGGCAGGCCTTGACGTTACCAAGAAGGACAGGGGAGGCACCTATTTTCAGAAAGATACTTCGGTGATACATTGCCACAGCCTCCAGGAAGGGATAGAGGTTCTATCTATTAGGGAAGCGCTGGATAAGCATGACTGGGTGCGTGACTACTACTGGAACCTGGTACCTGTGGATACGGATAAATACACTGCTTCTGCGGAGCTGGGATTGCATGATGGTTATGTAATCCGGGCCCTTGCAGGAAGCAGTTCGATTTATCCTATACAGGCCTGCATGTATCTGGATAAGAATGGTTTGAAACAGAATGTTCATAATATAATTATTGCCGAAGAAGATTCTGAGCTCCATGTTATCACAGGCTGTGCTACATCACCCCATATGAAGAGCGGCGTACATATAGGAATTTCGGAGTTTTATGTAAAGAAAAATGCTAAGCTGACATTTACCATGATTCATAATTGGGCCGAAGACATGCAGGTGAGGCCCCGTTCAGTGGCCAGTGTAGAAGAGGGTGGCCTTTTTGTTAATAACTACATATGTATGAAACCTGTTCGTTCTCTGCAGATGTACCCTACTACGTACCTGGTCGGTAAGGATGCCGTGGCCCGCTTTTACAGTATTATTGGGGGCAGCCCTGGTTCTGAGTATGATATTGGAGGAAGGATATTTCTCAAGAATGCAGGAAATCGAGCTGAAATTATATCCCGGGCTATAAGTAATGGGGGCAATATTATCGCCAGGGGGCATTTGATAGGTGAAGTGCCCGAGGTAAAGGCTCATCTAGAGTGCAAAGGGCTGCTGCTTAACGGGGGGAAAATTCATGCAATACCTGAATTGGAAGGACTTGCTGACGGTGTGGAAATGTCGCATGAGGCTGCTGTAGGAAAGATCGCACAGGAAGAGATATCCTATCTGATGTCTAGGGGGCTCAGCGAAGACGAGGCCGTTTCCACTATTGTGCGTGGGTTCCTGAACGTCGATATTCCAGGGTTACCCCCGCAGTTAAAGGCTGAAATAGACAGGGCTATTGAGGATAGTGACAAGGATGTAATGTGACAAAAAGATAGGATTATAAATAGTTTACTTCACCACCGCGAAGGAGGAAAAGTTGGATGGATAAACCGGTGAACATATATACACTTAGTACCTGCGGACACTGCAAGGCCACAAAACGTTTTCTTGATGATCATCAAATTGAGTATGACTTTGAAGATGTTGACCTGCTTGAGGGAGAGGAAAGGGCTGCTGTCCTTGAAGAAGTGAAAAAATGGAATCCCGGATTTTCCTTTCCTACAATTATAATAGGGGGAAATGTCATAGTAGGTTTTAAGGAAGAGGAAATAAAGGAGGCCCTGGGATTATGAATGAAACGGAGTCGCTCTACCAGTCCTTAAAAAAGGTTCAGGAACCTAAAGGATATTTTTTTAAGGGTCTTGACTAGAACAGGACTTAAATTTTAGTCTAAGTTCTCG
>CAZVGY010000086.1:0-16180 GCA_964627015.1 uncultured Desulfobacteraceae bacterium | reverse complement strand
AGAAACTCTTCCGATGTTATCATGGCAGACTCTGTCATAATCCTTATCTCCTTATTTTCATTCTGAAATTAATTAGTTAACCATAAAAATACTTCGTTAAAATTCAATATTATTTACTCCTTCCATTAAGCGCAAAACATTCCTCCAGACCTAAGGTGAAGGAACCTAGCAAGTCCCCCTATCATGCAAATTTTTATAATATCACATGGTCTTTAAAAATTCCCACTTTTTAAGCTGTTCTTCCGCCTCTCTTACAATCCTCTCGATGAGTTCCTTACAGGTCGGTATGCTGTCAATATAGGCACACGAAAAGGAATAGGGACCTTTAATCCTTTCACCCATCATATGAGAATCCGCACCTTCGTCTTTTTTCAGATCTTCGGCCATCTCCCACATCGGTTTGACTTCCTTCCATCTTTTGTGCTTGAGATGAACCGCTTCCATGGCCGGAATCCATTTTTCAAATTCCATTTTATCTTTTGCCGCCCTCACCTGCTGGTAGTCTTCCATGTCCGGGGGGGCCAGCAGTTCATAGATAAGCCCGGGATGATCAGGCTCGGCCTTCACAATATTCTGTTTTATTTTTTCGCTCAATTTGCATTCTTTTGTCACCTCAAATGCGGTTCCCATGTATATACCATCGGCACCCAGACCCAGCGCCCCCAAAAAAGTGCGCCCGTCTGCAATTCCACCGGCAGCAATGAGCGGGACTTTGATCTCTCTCGCAGCGTGTGCAATCGACGTAAACGTGGGAAGTTGCTTAACATGCTTGAAGCCGTATCCGTCCAGGCCCACCAGCACAACGGCATCCGCCCCCAGTTTCTCCGCATGCTTCAGGAAGTCCACCGTGGCGGCTTTATGAGTCCAGGGAATGCCTGATTTCTTGATACGATCCACATATTCGTCCGGTTTATAGACCGCTGTCTCGATATGGGGGACCTTTTCTCCAAAGCAAACCTCAAACATCTCGTCTATGTGCCGGGTCATGCCGATGGTTATATTAACGGCAAAAGGGTTCTTGGTCGCTTCACGTGTTTTTCTGATTGCCTCCTGCAGGTTTTCCGGAGTCTTGTAAAGGCCCGCAGTTATCGTACCCACAGCGCCCGCTTCTGAGATAGCAGCTGCAAGTTCCCAGGTGCCTATACCACTTAGACCCCCTTCCATAATCGGGTATTTGCAATCAAAGAGCTCGGTCATTCTGGTTTTCCATTCCATGCCTTACCTCCTTTAAATATGATTTTTGCACCCTGGAGCCTTTTATCTCCGGTCAAGGCTGCAAAATCCATGAAAAATTATGTTGATATTCTGGTCAATAGCCGATTCCATGCTCAATTCCCCATCAGGCCCCAACCAGTAACCCATCCAGTGACTCATCGCTATAATAAGAAAAGTAATCACGTTATGATTGGCCTTCTTATCAATATTTGGAATCTTTTCCAGTTCTCGTTTGAGCGTTCTGAAAAGCTTTCTCTCAATTTCACGCAGTCCTCTCTTGTATTTACCGGTCAGCTGATGGCGCTCCCTTAACACAAGCAATCGAACGTCTTTTTCCTTATTAATAAAAGTGGCATATGTAACTATCAGCCTTCTGAAAGACTCTTCAGGTGATAGTCCTTGGGCCTTAGAATCACAGATACTGCTCTCCAGCACCTGCAGAAACCTTTCATTGGTGATGTTTATGATATGATAGAGTATCTCTTCTTTTGTCCTGAAATAATGGTATATCCCAGCCTTGCTGATACTGGATTTCTTTGCTATATCCTGCAGGGATGCTGCCATGTATCCCTTATCTGCGAACACCTTTGCGGCCATCCTTGCGATATAATTTTTTCTTTGTTCCAGAGTGCGGTTGAACAATCTTCCTTCCTTAACCTTTTGTATCTATCATTGTTTATATATGACGCTTGATCACTGTATATTGAATTAAATACAGGCTGTGCTAGCTAGCCGGTTAAAAACCGGCTGACCGGTCAACTCAGTCTATAGAGACAGTCGATTTATTGTCAACATATTTTTTCATGATTTCCCTGTCAGTATTTTTTTAAAGGCATTGAAAAAACGAAGGCAACTATCTCGGTAAAGCCAGGATTTTAGTGAATCGATCTTTATTAAAAAATTTTGTGTCAGATTAATATCCAATAGTAAGATACAGTTCGCAATAAGGAAAAATTAACTATTTATTTTTAACCTCCCTGATAGCACTTTCAAATCCGATATTTTCTTTGACAGGGGTATAGCGTTTTCCTATATTATGTGAACTTGGGCTGTTTTACTTTCTCCCAAGCGATAAGAACGTAACCTTTACCTCAGGGGGCAGGAGAGAAAATCAAAATGTACGAATCTGAATATAAAAAAAAACTTACTACGCCCGAAAAGGCTGTTGAGTTAATTAGCGACCACAGTACTATTGTCCACGGTATGATTGGAGGCGAACCGCTTGCCCTTCTTACTGCCATTGCCGAGAGGGCAAGAAACGGTGGACTGACCGACCTGAAAGTATTTTCACTACTGCCTATGGCCCACGCCAAAAGTACGATACTGGCCCCTGATCTGGTCGATCGCATTCAGTCTCATTGCTGGTTTGTAAGCTCTTCTGACAGAGGTTTAGTAAAAGTCGGGCTCAGCTATTTTGTGCCCAACCAGTTTCATCAGGTTCCAAGATTGTGCCGGGACTTTATGGAAATAGATACAACCTTGACCACTGTATCACCTATGGATAAAGCTGGTTTTTTTACCTTCGGCACTGTGAATGATTACATCTCAACTGCAGCCAGAAACTGCAAGAAACTGATCGTAGAAGTTAATCCTAATATGCCCCGTCTCTTTGGAGATTCTCTACTTCATATCTCAGAGGTGAACGCAATCATAGAAAATGAAGTGCCTATCCTTGAAATTTCAACAGTGAAGCCAAGGCCTGAGGCAGAGACCATAGGTAAATCTATTGCGGAGATGGTACCGGATGGAGCAACACTCCAATTAGGCTTTGGTGGAATACCCAACGCAGTGTGCGATTATCTCTACAGTCATAAAGACCTGGGCATACATTCGGAACTTTTTTGTACGGGTATGGTCAACCTTATAAAAAAGGGAGCAATCACGGGCAAAAAAAAAGACACTCATATCCGTAAGCACGTTTTTACAAATGCCCTGGGCGATAGAGAAATGTATGACTTTATAAACGACAACCCCAGCATGGAGACTTATCCGGTATCATACACAAACGATCCTCATGTAATAGCCAGAAACGATAACATGATATCAATTAACTCGACCCTTGAAGTAGACTTGCTGGGACAGTGCAATTCGGAATTCCTTGGAGGATCCGAATTTAGCGGGACTGGAGGCCAGCTTGATTTCGTCAGGGGAGCCTTCAACTCCAGGGGAGGCAAATCCATAATCGCTTTTTATTCCACGGCTCAAAATGACAAAATTTCCCGCATTGTGCCAAGATTTGATCAGGGTACGGTTATAACCACTCCCAGAATGGACACCCACTATCTGGCAACTGAATACGGAATAATAAACCTTAAAGGAAAGTCAACCCGGGAGAGGGCGCTGGATATTATCAGCATAGCCCACCCTAAATTCAGGGACGACCTCTTTAGAGAAGCGGAAAACATGTACCTTATTTGAGGACCTATACAGAGCTGGTTGCCCTGGCGTGAGCCTCATCAATCCTCTCCTCTATATATGACAGCAGCGATTGATCGGACTCATAGATATCAAAACAGTAGCCATCCTCTCCGAGCAGACCTTCAGGTACTAAATCTCCCTCTCCTTCAGGGTCTGTAATCATGTCTTCGTAAAAACAAACTGAAAGCCATCTGCTTTCAGGATCATCATCAATCACATCTACCATTACAAAAAGAGGTCTCTTGTTCTCACTGCCGCCGACTGATGCCGCCCTTAGAGAATAACTGACACCTGCCCTTGCCTTAAAAGTAAGATTGGTCTGCTGCTTATTCATGAGCTTTTCACTGAGTTTTAGGAAAATATCCTTCATCCCTTCAGGGTCATCAGTCCAGGTGTCAAGTAAATTCCCAAATGCAGCATTATCTTCCTCACTCGCAAACATATTTGCCCCCCTTTCAGCCCGGCCAACCTACCGGGAGAATAATAAGTGGTTTTCTGGCCTCTTTTGTTCCCAGAAGTTCTGCCACTTTTTGATCGTTGAACGCACCTACTATCCCTGTCTCAAGGCCAAGGCCCTGACTCTGCAAAAAGACATTCTGGCCTATATGACCTGTTTCGATATGGGCATACCTGATTCCCCTATCCCCATATTTACAGGTAATTCTACCATATTCAACAGTCAGGATGATTAGCAGAGCAGCACCCGCCATCCACATCTGGCCCAACGAGGCTGAAGCTAAATCCTTTCGCCTGTCACCTTCTACTATCTTCACAATAGAATGGTCTTCTGGTCTGTATTGGTAGACTCCCTCCACCATTCCATCAACAGAATTTTCACCAATCGAAATATAAACATCCACTGGGTAAAGTGCACCTGCTGAGGGAGCTGACCTTTTACTGCCACTATCTTCGGTTATACCTTGCGCGGCCCAGAGTAGTTGCGAAAACTGCTGCGCACTGATGGGCTTATCCATAAAAAACCTTGTAGTTCTCCTATTTTTAATGGCATCCTCTATGGAAACGCTCCCATTAAATAAGGGATTTTTAAGTTTCACAGGCTCCTCCGGATCATCTTTTTTTCTTTTTTTCTTCAAGGCATCAGCTCTTCTCAGGGGTAAAACTCCAAAAGGCGCCAACAGCACAGCACCCGCACACAGGAGCTGACGTCGGTTTACGGACACGTTATTTTTTAAGAAATCTGTGAGGCTCATAATATTTAACAGCAAAACCTTCGATTCACACCCTAGCTATTTACCATTTAAAGCTTCAGCAAAAGGGTTTTTAAAGGAGTTACTGACATCTTTCGGGGTTGGCTTATGGAAATACTTTCCGGGGGTTTTTTCACTGCCAAAGGATTGGTTAGTTCCATTGTGCGGCTTATCCCTCATTGATAATGATATCCTTTTCCTCTCAAGGTCGGTTCCCAGGACGGTAACCATAACCTTATCATTAACCTTTGCCACATCCTTAGGGTCTTTTACAAAATGATCCGCCAGCTGGCTTACATGAATCAGGCCATCCCTATGAACCCCGATATCCACAAAAACTCCGAAACCGGTTATGTTGGTGACTACACCGGGAAGTTCCATGCCCGCCTTTAGATCATCTATCTTTTCCACACCTTCGGCAAACGCGAAGACTTCGAACTCAGCCCGAGGGTCACGCCCGGGTTTTGCAAGTTCCTTGATTATATCATCCAGAGTAGGAATGCCGACCGCATCGGTTACGTACGCCTTTTTATTTATCTTTTTCCTTAGCTCACCATCCCTGATCAAATCAAACACAGAACACCCTAAATCTTCTGCCATAGACTCCACAATATTGTACGATTCCGGATGGACAGCACTGTCGTCCAGGGGATTATCCGCTCCTCGAATGCGTAAAAAACCCGCTGCCTGCTCAAAGGCCTTAACTCCAAGCCTAGGCACCTGCATCAAGCTTTCTCTGGAAACAAACGGACCATGTTCATCTCTGTAAGCCACGATATTTCCGGCCAGTTGCGGCCCCAGCCCGGAAACATAGCTAAGTAACTGTTTGCTGGCGGTGTTTACTTCCACTCCTACTGCATTTACACAGCTAATTACAACATCGTCAAGGATGGATTTGAGGGCCTTCTGATCGACATCGTGCTGATATTGGCCAATACCAATGGATTTTGGATCTATCTTTACCAGCTCGGCTAATGGATCCATAAGCCTCCTTCCGATAGAAACTGCTCCTCTGATGGTGATATCTTCATGAGGAAATTCTTCCCGCGCAATATCAGAAGCTGAATATATGGAAGCTCCGCTCTCGTTTACCATAACAATCTCAATTTCCCTAGAAAGAGGAAGAGCCCTGACAAAAGACTCGGTCTCTCTTCCTGCCGTTCCGTTACCTATCGCGATGGCCTCTATCTTAAACCTTGAACACATATCGATTATCTTATTTCTGGACTCAGTGCGTTTTTGCTCCGATACATGAGGATAGATGTTGTCGGCATAAACAAGCTTTCCCTGAGGGTCAAGACACACCACTTTGCAACCTGTCCTGAAGCCGGGGTCGATTGCCATTACGCTTTTCTGCCCAAGAGGAGGTATCAGCAGTACCTGCCTGAGATTATCGGCGAAAACTTTTATGGCCTCATTTTCCGCCCGTTTCTTTGTTTCCACCCTCAGTTCGGTCTCCATCGAATGACAGAGAAGCCTTTTATAGCTGTCGCATACAGCCATACCTACTTGCTGAGACGCAGGCAGTTCACTTTTAACAAAAAGAGACTTGAGTAAGTTTAGCGCGTCTTCCTCAGGCGGAAGGACCCTGAGATTAAGATATCCCTCTTTCTCACCTCTCCGCACAGCCAATACCCTGTGAGAAGGCGCCTTCGTTACATTTTGATGCCAGTCAAAATAGTCTCTGTATTTTGCGCCTTCCTCCTCTTTACCGCTGACAACACTAGCAATGAACGACCCCTTTTCAATAAAAAGCTTACGCATCAGATGCCGCGCGGATTGATCTTCATTGATCCATTCTGCTATTATATCCCTCGCACCAGCTAAAGCATCGTCAATACAGTCAACACCTTTCTCAGAATTGACAAAGTCTATTGCCTTCTTTTCCGGGATAATATCATCCTGATCAAAAAGGGCCTGTGCCAAAGGTTCCAGGCCTTTCTCCTTGGCAATTGTTGCCTTTGTGCGGCGTTTAGGACGGAAAGGCAGGTAAATATCTTCGAGAATGGTGAGTGTGTCAGCGGCTGAAATCTGTTTACTCAGCTCCTCTGTCAGCTTTCCCTGCTCTTCTAGATATCTTAATATTGCGTCCCTACGCTTATCCAAGTCGGCCATTTGGCGCATTCGTTCACGTACTGAAGAGATAGACACTTCATCCAGTGACCCTGTAGCCTCCTTTCTGTATCGGGCTATGAATGGTACTGTTGCCCCTTCCTCCAGCATTCCAGTAACAGATTCTACCTGCCATTGTTTTATATTCAGTTCTGAAGCTATCTTTTCGATATGCCCTTTTAACATTAACTCCTCCTTAAAAATTTTTACATAACACCTCGAACAGCCTATCTGTCAACGTCAAAAGAAATCTTCAGGACTGTTTTGCATTCACTTTCTTAATCAGGACCGGCCTTTGGCAATGAGCATAATCACCGGAAATCTTGCATCAACATAAAAACTGCCAGCCGCAGAACTCCTCATTTTTAAAATCAATGACATAACACATATACTTAGACACCATTGAAAAATTCTCAAACAAACAGCTTGATATAAGGAATCAGGTATGCTCACTCACTCTATGGTTCATAAATAACGCGAGTGATTCGAAGGAAAGGGCTCACATAAAGCAGCGTTAAGCACGCTCTTAAAATAAGACATCATAAAAAAACAAGAAAACGAATATATATAGAGGAGGTATAGAGACTTTTTGGATGATTATGGAAAAACTAATTAAAGGGAACCATCACGATAGCGAGTTTCTGAGCTTCACAAACCCGTAACAGAGCTTTACTATAACAGTACATTATTAATACTGAACTCGAAAACAGGAACCAAGAAAATACAGACTAAACCAACTCACGCTTTCACATAAGTGCCACGCCCAACTTTCTTTATTTTCCCCTCTTTATAGGCACGATGAACAATATCCCATATTTTTCGTGTATTATAACCGGTCCTGGCTTGAATAGAAGCGGTATCTAACCCCTTCTTATTCCTGTTTATGATCTTAAGGACCGTCTCAGTGGCTGATACCTCTTTTCCTTTTTTGACTGGAGATTTCTTTACACGAGTTCCCGCTGTTGTGGAAGGTCTGGCCTGCTCTCTTTCGAGCTTAGAAGCTGTTTTGATCATCTTCTCTGTTTTTTTCGTGAGTGACTTTAGATCTCTTGATATTGCCTTCAAATCCCTTTTTATCTGCTTCATATCCCCCTCCCTCAATTGCTTTAACTGCCATAAAGGCCATTGTGCTACTGTGATTTTCGTGCACTGCTCAACAATCCAATGCCTTTTCAATACACAACCACAAGATTGTTTCTCTCACAGTAAATCGACAAGCCGGGAATATCTTCAAGGGCCAAAAGCATCCTCTTATTAAGCCACAGAATCCTTTAAGGCCTTGCCAGGTAAAAATTTGGGCACTTTCTTCGCCTTTATCTCTATTGGCTCGCCTGTCTTCGGGTTTCTCCCCATCCTTGCCTTTCTTTGGTCTACGCGGAAAGTTCCAAAACCGATCAGTGTAACAGTGTCCTTATTTTTTAAGGCCTTAGTTATGGTTGAAAAAACAGCGTCAACCGCCGCCTGAGCATCCTTTTTACTACCAAGTACTTTCGAGACCTCCTGGACCAAGTCAGTTTTATTCATCACAGCCTCCTTTTTTTTAAACCATAACCTTAATCACATATAAATTTAAAATATCAAATTAGCTTAGATTTTTCAACCCCCAAAATACCAAACAAAGCTCTTTTAAGATATATACCCTTCTTTTACTAAAAATAATATTTACATTCATCTTAACCGCTTTCAACTTTGTCAATTTACCCTGTATTAATATTGGCATCTAAATTGGCATAGCTTCATTTTTGCTGAACAATATTTAAAATAAAGCTCAAATATTATGCTCAGAAAAAGAACACTACAGTATGGTAGACCTATGCTTGTCTCCTCAAGATCGATAAAATTGGTACACGCAGTTTTTTTGTTGCTGGTATCCATTATGTTAAAATTTAAAAGGGATAAAAATGTAATCCGACCCGCTGAAAATAACCTGCGGGAGTATCTGAAGGAAAGTGAAAATGATTAACGAGAAATTCGCATGAGAAAATAGCTGGAGTTAATGTTCCCTCGACCTTTCAATAATTTTTTCGAGGAACCATAAGTCGTCCGTGTGATGCCATTTTAAAAGATATATTTTATAATCATCGGCTAGGACCTTATAATAGTCATATTCCATCTCATACCACCTATCAATAATATTAACCACATCAAATTTCCGTTTATTTAGGATAAAACCGATGGGCCTCTCATTAGCCCTGTAGCCCGAGTAAGCTGTAACTTGAATTTTGACAGGGACCTTATTTTCCACCATTGCCAGGCCTCCTTGACTGTATTTTATCGTCAAACCCTATATTAGGCTGCCACCCATTCGATTCATGTCACAAAATAAACAGTATCGCGCTCTTGTATGTTCTTTTTTTGATTATAAGAGGCACCTCCACTCTTCCCTCAGGAAAGCTGATATAACAAAATGCAAATCTGTTTCAACATGCGAATGGGTGTTTAGGGCACATGACTTTCTCCATATTACTATTACTACTGCAAAATTACCGGTGACGGCAATATAGCAAAAAAAATAATCCGCTTTTATCTGTTTACGCACCTACACCTGTCGGCACTCTGTATTCGTTTAAAAAATAGGAATCAGCAGTTCCTAATATGAGCAATATCGGAACATCACTTTCATAAATTCAATTTTATTTTACTTTCAAATACTTAGAAACAGAAAAACCCTTTTTCACATGACTGTTAAAGGAAAACAACAGATCATCGGAATTTACTGTTCCCCTTTTTCTGGCCCTCTAAGCTAACCTTCAATCATATCAAAGAGATAGAAATATGGCACAGTTGATGCTTAAGCAAGAATTACAAAAACTAAACAGAAATATTTTTCATTCAGGAGGGATATAACAAAAATGACAAAGGAATTATCCACATCAGAAGACTCAAAGCCTCCAAGTCAGTGCAACTGGATCTTGGAACAATACCCACGCCCTATCCCATCTTCCGAGACTGTTATTAATCCCAACATTAAAAAGATTATAAACCTGCCAAAGATCCCCTCTAACGGCGGGGCCAGAGCCAATAAGCATACAATATCGTTCCGTAAGAAGTTCTTTCCTGAAATAAGTAATGAAGAATGGAGCGACTGGCGCTGGCAGGTTAGAAACCGAATTCGATCCTATCACCAGCTTCAAAATATTATTCGGCTCTCTGCTGAAGAACTACAAGCCCTGCAACGGCCTGATATCAAGCTTCCCATGTCTATCACCCCTTATTATTTGAGCCTTGTCTCTCCGGAAAACCCGGGGCAACCGCTTCGTCGTACAGTTATTCCGACAATAAATGAATTTGTGCGTTCACCCGGAGAATCGGACGACCCTTTAGGCGAAGAAAACCAGAGTCCAGTGCCCGGGTTGGTGCACCGCTACCCGGATCGCGTTTTGCTCTTGCTACTAGACTTCTGTTCTACTTATTGTCGTTACTGCACAAGGTCGCGTATGGTTGGCAAAGGGGATATTTATCCATCCCGGAAACGACTGGAAAGGGCTATTCAATATATAAGGGAGAGGAATGAAATCAGGGATGTTCTTTTGTCCGGAGGAGATCCGCTGATCCTTAATGAAGATAAACTGGAATGGGTCCTTTTTCATCTTCGCCGTATTCCCCACGTGGAAATAATCAGAATTGGTACGAAAATCCCTGCCGTGCTTCCACAGCGTGTAACCCCTAAGCTAATTAGTATGCTACGTCGGTATCATCCCCTGTGGATGAGCCTTCATTTTACACACCCGGATGAGTGCACCCCGGAAGCTTTTAAGGCATGCGCCATGCTGGCGGACGGCGGTATTCCCCTGGGATCCCAGACCGTCTTACTTAAAGGGATTAATGATTCAGTAGAGGTAATGCGTGAACTGGTCCATCTCTTACTTCAGATGAGGGTAAGGCCCTATTATCTATATCAGTGTGATCTAATCTACGGGTCCGAACATTTCCGGACCCCTGTGGAGAAAGGGCTGGAGATTATTCGAGGTCTTCGCGGTTTTACAAGCGGTTACGCTGTTCCAACCTACGTGATAGATGCCCCCAGCGGAGGAGGGAAAATTCCGCTGGTGCCGAATTACATAGCCGGCCGGAATGATCAGTCTATCCTCCTTCGGAATTATGAAGACAAAATTTTCTCTTATCCTGACGGGAAGGGGGCGACTGATACCTTTTTGCACTGAGGATACAATGATTAAGTCGAATTCAAATGAAGCCAAAGGTGGCCTGTACACTCTTTGTTCACGATGTGCTCTAATGGGTAAGACCTGCTGCCGAAATTCGGATATTTATCTCACGACCGGTGATGTCCGCCGTATTGCTGGAATCACCTCACGCAAAGATTTTTTCGAATTCCGCACTCCCTCGGATCCGGTCTATACAGATCAGGCGGATGATCCCGTCTGGTTTAATTCTGTATTTCGTTCAGACGGAAGTCGAAGGGTTATGAAGCAGGACAAAAAAGGAGATTGCTTTTTTCTCGAAGCTTCCGGTTGTAGACTTACCATGAGGGCGAGGCCTCTTGTCTGCCGGTTACATCCCCATCTCTATAACTCCAAACAAATCTACCCCTCAATATCTACTGACTGTCCCCTCTCTCTAATGGAATCGGATGAACGAATTGAAGATCTGATTCAGGGATTTGACTGGAAAAGGGCAAGACTCTGGCACGAAATGCTGTACAAAGAGATTAATCAGGAGACGGAAAACCATGTTGATCGGCCTGACATATGACCTTCGTTCTACCTATTTCGCGGAGGGATATAGCGAAGAGGAGACAGCTGAATTTGATCGGGAAGAAACCATCTCGGCAATTGAAGAAACTCTTCACGCCTTAAAACACAGAACAAAACGGGTAGGAAGAGCCAAAGAACTTGTTCAGCGGCTGGTCGCCGGGGAACACTGGGACATGGTCTTCAATATTGCCGAGGGAATCAATGGTATCGGCCGGGAAGCACAGGTTCCGGCTATTCTAGATGTCTATAATATTCCTTATACTTTTTCGGATCCGCTGGTTTTGAGTCTCACCCTTCACAAGGGTTTTACCAAGCGAGTGGTCCGGGATGCAGGGATACCTACCCCGGATTTTATAGAAATAATAAGCTCTCATGATATGGACCAAATTCCATTTCAACCCCCCTATTTTGTAAAACCTTTGGCTGAAGGAACAGGAAAAGGTATAGGCCCCCATTCTGTTATCAAGCAGGCTGAGGAATTGGGCGAGACCTGTAAACACATGATTGAAAAATTCCATCAGGGTATATTAGTAGAAAAATATCTCCCTGGGCGGGAGTTTACTGTAGGCCTAATCGGGACTGGAGTGAAGGCGCAGGTAGTAGGAACCATGGAGGTCCACCTGCGCTCGGAAGCTGAACCGAATATGTATTCATATGCCAATAAAGAACATAGTGAAGGGCTGGTGGACTACGAACCGGTAACAGGCTCTAAAGACCACTCTGTTGCTCTGGCAGAAGAGATAGCCTTGAAAGTCTGGCGTATCCTTGGATGCCGGGACGCCGGCAGAGTTGATATTAGATGTAACGCTGGCGGAAAACCCTACTTCCTGGAGGTAAACCCACTGGCTGGGCTGCATCCTGAACATTCGGACCTACCCATTATCTGCCAAATGTTTGGTATCCCATATAAACTTTTGATCGAGCGAATTCTTAAATCCGCTTCACAGCGAATGATTAAATAGAAACGCCATGAACAAGCTTCGCGTCGCTGTTGTTCACCAGAAAATTAACCCGGAGAGCCCGCCGGATGAGCTGGACGTCCAGGTTCAGGTCGAAACTGTCTGTTCAATCCTGAAAGAATCGGGATTAGAGGTCCAGGCTATGCCCTGTTCTCTTGACCTGTCGCTGATGACATCCAGTCTAGAAACCTGGCGTGCCGACCTGGTGTTTAATCTTGTAGAATCCTTAGAAGGACAGTGCCGCTTAATTTCCCTTTTTCCTGCGATGCTGGATAGCATAGGAATGCCTTATAGTGGTTCAAAAACCGAAACTCTATGGGCTACAACTCATAAGGTACTTGCGAAGCAACACCTTAGACGGGCAGGAATTCTTACTCCCTCATGGATTGGCCCGTATCCCAGGGACCTTTCCACGGTGTGGAAAGACAAGTTTCACGAAGAACAGAACAAAGTGGGCTCCTGGATTATCAAATCTCTGTGGGAACATGCCTCCTTTGGTCTGAACGATGAAGGGGTTGTAAGAGGGGATGAAGTTTATCTTAACAGGCTTTTAAGAGAAAGAAGCCCAAGCCTGGGCGGATCCTGTTTCGCAGAAGAATTCATTCAGGGGCGCGAATTCAACCTCTCCATTCTGGGAGGCCCCTTCGGTCCCCAGGTCCTTCCGCCAGCCGAAATCGTTTTCAACGACTATGAACCGGACCGCCCCCGTATCGTAGGATATCTCGCCAAATGGGATCCTGATTCCTATGAATACAACCATACGACACGATGTTTCGAGTTCCCGGAAGAAGATTTTGACTTACTGAAACAGCTGAAAAAAATAGCCCTTCAATGCTGGCATCTGATGGATCTGAGAGGATATGCCCGGATCGATTTTCGCGTGGATGAAGAGAAAAAACCGTGGGTTCTTGAAATCAATGCCAACCCTTGTCTTTCACCTGAAGCTGGTTTTGCCGCAGCCCTAAATCAAGCCGGGCTTTCTCTCAGGGATGCGATAGAAAGAATAATAGTAGAGGCCAGGCAGGAGTCTAGATGATGGCAAATATCTCTCAATTTATTCCTCGGCAGAGCATAGATATCCCTGGCCGTTTATCTATTTTTAAACTGGAAGACGATGTGAAACAACTTATCTCTCCTTTTCCCAGAATTTATTGGCTGAAAAGCCCTTTTCAGCAGTATTCATTGCAGGCATCATATAATGCTCGCCTTAACTTATCCCATTTTTACTTAGCACAAATTTCATAAAAGCCATGTTTCGTATCCGCCGTATCTATGACGATATCCTACCGGTAAATAAAGAAGCCCTGAAACAGGTCAAAGAGATCATGCACACCCATTTTGATGCTGTTCCCGAAGAGGAGATCGAATCCATTGGCGAGAGATTGAGGAACCCCTTTAAACAGCAGTTCAGATCCATCCTTTTCGCTGCAGAAAATATGAGACGAAAAGTCTTGGGATTCGCGCTGCTCCTCCATGAACCGAGTCTTGAATTCTGTTTCCTGGACTGGATAGCCATTACCGGAGCCAGGCTTGGCGGTGGAGTGGGCGGAGCCCTTTACGAACAGATACGCCAAGAAGCGTCAGCCCTGGGAGCCATGGCATTATTCTTTGAATGCCTGCCTGATAACTTCGAACATTGTGCTCAAGAAGACCTGTTGAAGGAGAACAGGGCCAGGTTGCGATTTTACGAGCGGTACGGCGCTCGACCGATTGTTAACACCGAGTATGAATCTCCGGTCAAACCAGATGAAGACTGTGTTCCACATCTAGTTTGTGATGGGCTGGACCATCCTGCCCCCCCCCCGGTCGAGAGTTTACCAGGAAAGCGGTTCGTGCTCTGCTGGAGAGGAAATACGCAGACTACTGCCCCCCTGGATATGTCAACAGGGTGGTGGCTTCTTTTAAGGATGATCCGGTTAGGTTACGGCCATTTCGATACGTCAAACCCGAGGTAGTCAAGCACGGGATCGAAAGCCGGTCAAGCGATCAAATCGCCCTTATCGTCAATGACCTCCACAGCCTCCACCATATTCACGAAAGGGGTTATGTGGAAGCGCCGGTGCGGGTTAAAAGCATCCTTTCCGAGCTGGAAAAAAGCGGGATTTTCGCCCGCCTCAACCCAAGGCCCTTTCCTGACAAGCACATCCAGGCAGTTCACGACCGGGATTTCGTGACCTACCTTCAACGGGCCTCGGCTGAAGTACAGGAAAACAAATCCATCTATCCCTATGTGTTTCCCCTGCGCAATAAAACGAGACCACCCAGGGAGCGCTCTGTACTTTCGGGGTATTACTGCATGGACACTTTTACTCCGATCAACCGTCATATCTATCCTACGGCCCGCCGAGGGGTGGATTGTGCATTAACCGCGGCCAGGGAGATCCTTGACGGACGGCGAATTGCCTACGCCCTGGTACGTCCTCCGGGTCACCATGCAGAACGCAGAGTCTTCGGGGGATTCTGTTATTTTAACAACGCGGCCATATCAGCGCAGTATCTTTGCAACTATGGCAGAGTAGCCATTCTGGATATTGATTACCATCACGGTAATGGACAGCAGGATATCTTCTACCGCCGTTCGGATATTTTGACAATTTCTATCCACGGACACCCCCGGTTTACCTACCCTTACTTTGCGGGCTTTGCCGATGAAAAGGGTGAGGGTGAAGGGGAAGGGTTCAACCTCAACCTTCCTCTGGCCGAGAATATCGACGGAAATCAATATCGACAGGCCTTAAAAAAGGCCTGTAAAAGGATTGAGGACTTTGACCCTCAATTCCTGGTGATAGCCTTTGGCCTGGATACGGCCAGAGGTGACCCAACCGGAACGTGGAGGCTAAAACCAGGTGATTTTTTTGAGAATGGTCGGCTGATAGGTGCGCTCGGACTGCCCGTCCTGGTAGTGCAGGAAGGCGGATATCGGATCCGTACCCTGGGTGAGAATACTGCTCGCTTCCTGGAAGGCTTGGCCACTGCCAGCGCTCAATGGGCGGAAAAGCGTCATGGTCCAAAATCACCAATTCATGGGCTTTCTCTAAGATATGAAGTTCACGAAGCTGATGTGGAGCGTATCAGGAAGCTTGTAGAAATCACCGGATTTTTCTCCGCGGCAGAGATAGAAATAGCAGCGGAGCTCGTGTCAGAAAGGCTGGCCAAAGGTATTGAAAGCGGATACTTTTTTATCCTGGCAGAGCACTATGGCCGCTTGGTTGGATATACCTGCTATGGGCCTATATCCGGCACAACCTCGGCTTATGATCTTTACTGGATTGCAGTTCACCCGGACTATCAGGGTAAAGGTTTGGGGCAAAAACTCCTTAAGGAAAGCGAACATCTGATCAAACAGGCCGGAGTACGCGTATATACGTGGATACCTCCCAGAGGCTCCAGTATGCCTCGACACGAGCCTTTTATGAGAGCCGTGGATATCGCCTGGAATCGACACTGAAAGATTTCTACAGCCCGGGTGATGGAAAATGCATTTACTGCAAGGTTTTTATTTAAGGATCATCTCCAATTTAGTTGAAAGAAATAAGGGGGAAATGCTGTGAAT
>CAZVGY010000085.1:0-16382 GCA_964627015.1 uncultured Desulfobacteraceae bacterium | reverse complement strand
TGACGAGAACTTAGACTAAAATTTAAGTCCTGTTCTAGTCAAGACCCTAAAAAAAATATATAAAACATAATAGGGTTATCTTTCACTAATTGTTCTTTTTCCTGTGAATTTTCCTGAAATCCACCCACTGATCAAAGAGCCCTGCGAGAGCTAGGAGCGCTAAAAATAACTGCTGAACAATTATTAGAAAATAAACACCGATCCTTGCCCAGGACGGAACTCGATATTTATTCAAAAAAAATAAAATTATAGAAAGACCATGAAACAGATAAACTGCCATTAAAACTATTAAAACATTAATGGCCGCCAATTTTATACTGCCTAGGGGCAAAAATAAAGCAAAACCTGAAATAATCACTCCCCACACCAGCATGTCTGGAGTCTTCCAGCGGTCGAGGGGCTCAAAATCAGGATACTCCAAGTTACCAATTCGAAAAACAGGCTTGGCAATGACAATATTGAGCCATACAGTAAATCCGATCCCAATTATCATTAGAGATGGATAAATTTTGGCAATCGTATTCATAAAGGCTTTGCCAAAGGCCTTGAGTTCGAGTGCGTTTTCCTCACTGATACCCATCCCCTTATATTCACTTATACTTGTATCTAGCTGACTCTGCAAATAATTCAGGACCAGTTCATTTGGGCCTGCTCCCTTTGAAAGCGAAATCAGTGAGAGGGAAGCGATACCCACTATAGCCGTAAGGGCTACTCCGATAAAAATGGTCGGACCGAGTGGGGTCCTAAGACTGAACAGAAATGATAAAGCAAAGCCTAACAGGCCCAATTCAAAAGCAAAAATAACTATCTGAGGATACCCCTGAAATTTACCTATCAGACCTATAATTAAGATAGTAAAGGCAGTCAGCTTTCCTCCCTGCACTAAACCCACTTTGGTGGAGTAATAGAGAAATGGTAGGGGAGTCAGCAGACTGAAAAAAGGGCCGAAAATCGGAATCCATGAAGCAGCAAAGAGAAATAAGACAGCCCCGCCCACGCACCCAAGCATGTCTGTCATTTTCATTAAATTTTAGGGGATGATAATTCCAAAAACTTCAATTAATGGGATTCAAGGTCAAAAACTATTACAAAACAGATGTTGTAAAAGGCATAAGGGCCATATTCCTTGCTCTTTTTATCGCCACCGTAAGCTCACGCTGATGCTTCGCGCAGTTGCCGGAAATCCTGCGAGGAATTATCTTGCCGCGCTCCGTCGTAAAATACCTTAGAGTTCTAGGTTCCTTATAATCGATCACAAGGCTGCTATCAGCGCAGAACCTGCAAACTTTTCTTCTGTGATATGTCCTTTTCCTTCTGCCTCTGCTCGAGTCATCTAAATCTTTATTATTGCTGTATGCCATCTTAATCCTCTTGCGTTTCTAGTATTTCGTTGTCCTGTTCAGGATACTGTTTTTCATCTTCGTCTACTCCAATACTCTGTCTAGCTGTCGAGGCTTCCTCAACCTTTGCTTTTAAGATTTCCGGATCCTCGTTATCGCTCAGCTTGACTGTCTGATATTTAAGAATCCTTTCATCCAGGCGAAACTCCCTTTTCAGGTCTTCTAGAATATCAGGCTCCCCGCAGTACTGCAAGAGAACATAGTAACCTCTGTCGAATTTTTTCACCTCGTATGCTAAAGGCTTCTTACCCCATTCCTCAACCTTGATCAGAATGCCTTTATTACTTTCCACAAAATTGTTGAACTTGCTTACGACTTCCCCATATTCTTCATCAGCCAAATCAGGGTTGATTAGATAGAGGGTTTCATAGTAGCGCATATTAAATTTCTCCTTTCGGTCATTGTCCTTGCAAGGAATTTATTTGGTACCCTACTCATGCGGTTAAGCGAAAACAATGCTTGAAGGACGCAGACAGGGTACAAGGAGCAGAATTAATTTTGATAACACTCCATCCAATAGTTGTCAAGTTATTTTGACCCTTTCAATACCACAACGTCTACAAAATGCACTCTGTCAAAAACAGCAGGTTCCCTATTTGGAGACAAAATATGGGAGGGTTTACAATAAAAAACAAATTATCTTATAAAGTGTGCACCTGGAACAATTTTGAACTGGATAGTACCGTGGAATTCTACCTGGACCGGACCGAGAAACTCAATCATTTGTTTGATTAACTTCAGCCAGCAGCTTTGCGAGGTTGACATTCCCCTGCCTTGTTGTATAAAAAGCCAGCTAGCTTGCTTTATCAAACCCAACTTTCTGCAAAACTCTTTTTAAAAAAGCCATGCTTGTAACAGATAACTGGAAAAAAGAAATGGAGGTAGCACAAGAGGCAGCACGCTTAGCCGGGGTAATTTTGAACGATATGTACGGACGCGTCAACCATGTTACTAAGAAGGGAAATATAGATCTTGTTACTGACGCGGACCTGATGTCGGAACAGACTATCCTGGAAATAATTAGCCGCGAATTTCCGAGCGATAATATAAATTCAGAAGAGTCAGGCAAACATAAAAAGAAATCTAACCGTACCTGGCTCATCGACCCTCTAGATGGGACCACCAATTTTACCCACTGTTTTCCTTTTTTCGCTGTCTCAATCGCCTTGGAAGTTAAAGCGGACATTGTTTTAGGAATAGTCTATAACCCTTATATGAATGAATATTTTGAAGCCTCAAAGGGGGCCGGTGCATATTTGAACAAAAGACGTATCGAGGTCTCAAGGACGGCAGAGCTTGAAGATGCCCTATTGGGAACAGGTTTTCCTTACAATATACATAAAAAACCGGCGGATGCCCTAAAACTCTTCGAAAAGATGATTAAAAGGGCTCAAGGAATCAGAAGGCCAGGCGCCGCTTCTCTGGACCTCTGCTATGTTGCATCTGGCCGGTTGGATGGCTTTTGGGAACAAGGCCTTAAACCATGGGACACCGCAGCAGGGGTAGTTATACTCAAAGAGGCAGGGGGAAAATTAAGTTCCTTCAAGGGAGACTATTATACCCCTTACATGGACAGTATCCTGGCAGCTAATCCTTTCATTCACGATGCCATGATTGAGATCTTCTCGCAGAAATAAAAAATTTCCCTAAAAACCTATGAAGCAGTGCATCCTAGGGGTTATACTGCGCCCCTAAAAAATCCCTCGGTTACAGGAGCCTTTCTACTTCATCAGAGGAAAGCCCCTTGATTTTTATTGATTTTGTCCTGGACCGTTCACCTGAAACAAATTCGATATCGCTCTTGGGTACCCCAAGTCTTTCTGCAAGAAAATTCTTCAGAGCCTTATTAGCGCGTCCCTCCAACGGCGGGGCGGTCAGTTTTATTCTGAATACCCCACTATCTCTTCCCACCACCTCATTCCTGGAGGACCTGGGAAGCACTCTGACCTGAATTACAGTATTTAGGACACATCTCTCATTCACTGTTTCAAAGCCTTTAAGTCTCTATCATTGGCATCAACCAAGACGGGAGGCAATCTGAGCCAGACTCTGCACCAGAAAGGACTGAATAAAAATAATAAGTAGTATCACTAATATGGGTGAAAAATCCACACCGCTGAAACTCAGGGGAAGCCTCCGCCTGATTGGGTATAAGACAGGTTCTGTAACTGCATTAAGAAAGCGGACAATAGGGTTAAAGGGGTCAGGATTGACCCAGGAGATAACCGCCCTACCGATAATAATCCACATATAGAGGCTCAATACAATATCGAGGACCCTTGCCAAAGCGAGCAAAAAATTTGCAACAACAAACATGGGATCTAATTCACCTCCCCTTTTTTAAGTGTATATTTCCCCGCTCAAAATTATCGAATGAATGATCTAGGTTTTGCGTGAAGAATAGCTTTAGCTCAAACCTCGCCGAATACTTTAATCTCGTCCATTTCAAAGGCCGTAACAATTCCGTGGCACTTACAAGACGTGGCAAGTAACCATCTCCCCTGATCACCTTCCTTAATCATTTCAGCGGTCCCGGTCAGGTCACTTACTGTATATCCACCTAATCCGGGTGCCAGCTGGCGGCTTCTTATTACTCGAATACCAAATCCGGGTAACTCCAAACCTTCTAGTAGACTATACAGAGGTTTATCACGTTTTTCCCCTGTCACAGTACAGTATTCCGGCTCTGGGCAATCATCCGGGCACATAAAATCTGCGTAGCTTACGAGAAGCGAGCCTTCACTTCCAGGCCAGGAGAATGGCAGAGAGGATAATATTTTTTTGGGTACCTGAATCATTTTGATCTCATAGGAATCTTTTAAGGAAAGTTTTAGCCACTCATATGCCAAATGAACGGGGACTGCGGGAATAATTATATTCATCGAACTTAACAGATGGTAGTTCTCAACCAGAAAACTAATCCCATCACTTTCAATCGCCCTGACACCAAGCCCTTTTATCCGTGAGAGGCTGCCTTGATCCGTATCAAGAACAAAGATGGACTCATGCTTTTCCTGATTTAAAAGCCGGGCTGCACGGCTTCCGAAATGTCCTGCGCCTATAATAAAAACCGCCTCTTTTGAAGGTACTTCTATAAGCCTGGAGCTATCACTATTGTCATATGATATCATTTTAACAGTCGTCCCTGTCCGAGGTGACAATAAAATACAGTCATAAGAATAGAACAGAACGAATAAAAACCCTGCTTAGCGAATAGAAACGGTGCCATTTCATATAATGGAAACATGAGGCAAAGCGAATAAAACCTTTCGGAAAGGCAGAAACTCCCACGATCAACAAGCAATATTCACAGAAAAATTCACCTGCGCATAAAAAAGATCGGGTATGTCAGAGCAGGCCGTAAGCCGGGTTCTGTTTCCCGAAGCAGTCACCTGAATTCGGGACGATGACCATTCATCTAGCCTCCACGTTACCGTGGAGATCGAGCGACCTACCCGGGAACTTGGACGGACCATCCTCAAGCGTTCCCCTATTTGGTCTTGCTCCAGGTGGGGTTTACCTAGCTCCCACCGTCACCGGCGGGACTGGTGAGCTCTTACCTCACCCTTTCACCCTTACCTTATCGAATGCAAAGCCTTCGATAAGGCGGTTTCCTTTCTGTGGCACTTTCCTTCCTGTTACCAGGACTGGGCATTACCCAGCACCCTGTCCTTCGGAGCCCGGACTTTCCTCTCCCTTGCCGGAAAGGCAAGGCAGCGGTCATCTGTCCTACTCTGACATACCCACTATACAATTTTTAAAGACTTAAAGACCTCCTGTGGTAAAACACCCTAACCTTTCTAAATCTGGTCGACCTTCTTTTGAAGCCTCTCATCTTCACCCCAGTAAATTATACGCATACAGTTAGGGCACCGCATTAATTCCTCACCACGAATCAGCTCATTAAATTTTTGAGGAGGAATTCCCAGATGACATGCCTGACAAACGCCTTTAATAACAGAGGTAATCGCCAGACCGCCTTTATGCTCTATCAAAAAATCGTACTTCTTTAAAAGAGTTTCGTCAATATCCTGACAAATCCGAATCCTATCTTTTTTCAGCTCCCCAAGCTCAGCATCAAGAGATTTTAATTCATTCTGGATGGATTCACGTTCCTTTTCAAAATTACTTATAAACTCATTTCTTTCTTTCTCACTTTCATGGTGTCTGGTTTCAAGCAACTCAATTTCTTCCATAAACCCTAATACCTGATCTTCCAAACGCGATCTTTCTTCCTTCAAATCATCTATCTCTTTTAATGCGGCAGTATATTCCTTATTTGACCTGATATTTGACAACTTCGTATTGCTTTTTTCTACACGCGCTTCCAGCTCCTCTACCTCCCTTTCAGCGCGACGTTTACCCTGCTTGCATGACTCAAACAGATTATTAACTTCCTCTAGTTGTTTCTCAATAAATTTCAATTCTTCTTCAAACCTCTGAATCTTAAGAGGCGCTTCCTCCTTCTTGTCGAGGATATTCTTAATCCTGGAATCACAAGTCTGAAGAGCTATCAGGGATTTTAATTCTGCTACCAATTTGCTCACCTCACATAATTCATTTTATCAACCACAGAACAAAATTTAATTATCCTGTCTTTTTCTGTTTTGAATTCCATTACAATATGAGCTGAACTGCTACATATACTTCATTGGGTCGGTTTCGTCCTCATCCACCAATACCGCAACATCCCAGCCACAGTCCTGGACTGCTTTTCTCAAATAACCGGCAAATATATTGAAGGCTGTATTTTCAGTACTAAAATGCCCCGCGTCGATCATTGATATTCCTATAGATTCAGCCTCCATCGCATGATGATGAGTTACATCCCCAGTCAATAGAAGATCCGCCCCCTGTTTCGCTGCTATTGAGGCCATCCCCCCTCCAGATCCTGCAACTACTGCCAGACGATGAATTCTGTTCTTGCCCCCATCGACCACCTTTATGCCTTCAGAGCCCAGAATAGACTTTACTTCCGTCACCAGCGCCGACAGCTCAGTTGGCTCAGGCAGATACCCGACCCTCCCCAGTCCGGTTCCCGAATCCCGATCTTTCACATCCAGAATATCAACTCTTTTAAGGCCAAAAGCTTCCGCAAGCATATCATTCATTCCGCCTTGTGCCACGTCCAGATTAGTATGAGCGGCAACTATGGAGATGCCTCTTTTAATGGCCTCAGCAATCACATTGCCGGGATAACGGTCGATTTCGAGCCGGGTAACCGGCTTGAAAATAAGAGGATGATGAGTCAGCAGAAGCTGTGCGCCTTTATTTGCCGCCCTTTGCAGGGAGCTAAGAGTAGGGTCCAGTGAAAGAAAAATTTTTGAAATCTCCTCTGAAAATTCTCCTACCTGTAAACCTGGGTTATCCCAGGGTTCAGCCAGACTAACAGGAGCAACCCCCTCCAAAAGCTCCATAAAATCTTTTAGCTTTGGAATCATTTATGACCCATGCAAAATTTAAAGGGCGCATCAGTACAGCGATGCGCCCTTTATACATTTATTACTCGCGTTTCGAGTAAAATATCATTGATACAACTTTTGAAAGCACTATAAATTGTTTGCAATTGGTGGGCCCACCTGGGTTCGAACCAGGGACCTACCGGTTATGAGCCGGTGGCTCTTCCAGCTGAGCTATGGGCCCTAAACAGACTTGATCAACTATGCATTAAAATGCGCACTCCACAGAAATTTGTCAAGAAAAAAGAACCTTAAAAACCCGTTCTATTTACCCTCCACAAAGCTCTTCAGTTTTTTGCTCCTGCTTGGATGTCGTAATTTCCTCAAAGCCTTGGCCTCAATCTGCCTGATACGTTCCCTAGTAACGCTGAAATCACGACCTACTTCTTCCAGAGTATGATCGGCCTTCTCACCAATACCGAATCTCATTCTTAGAACTTTTTCTTCTCTGGGTGTCAATGTCCTGAGGACATTTCTGGTCTGCTCAGCAAGACCGAAATTTATAACAGCATCCCCTGGAGAAAGAACTTTTTTATCTTCGATAAAATCTCCCAGATGACTATCCTCCTCCTCCCCAATAGGCGTTTCAAGAGAAATAGGCTCTTTTGCTATCTTCAGCACCTTTCTCACTTTTTCCAACGGAAACTCCATCTTTTCTGCGATTTCCTCTGGAGTAGGTTCCCGGCCATGCTCCTGCACAAGATAGCGTGAAGTTCGTATGAGCTTGTTTATTGTCTCTATCATATGAACAGGGATACGAATGGTCCTGGCCTGATCTGCGATAGCTCGCGTTATCGCCTGCCTGATCCACCAAGTAGCATAGGTACTGAATTTATAGCCTCGCTGATATTCAAATTTATCCACGGCCTTCATAAGGCCGATATTTCCTTCCTGGATTAAGTCAAGAAACTGCAGACCCCTATTAGTATACTTCTTTGCTATGCTTACAACCAGTCTGAGATTGGCCTGTATTAACTCAGATTTCGCCGTCTTAGCCTTCTCAACACTAGCCTCGATCTCTCTGAGTCTTGTTTTCAACTGCCTGGGAGTCATATTTGTGCGTTCTTTATAATCCCTTAAGGTCTTTTGCGCAGTATCAACATTTGCTTTGAAGGCGAGGAGTTCTTTCTTTCTCAGCTTGATCGGAGGAATTTTATCATCATCTTTGGCCGAGGCGGGTATCTTAGCAACACATTTCCTGAGATAAGAAATCGGTTTTCCACCGATCGCCAACATACACTCGGAAATCTGCTTCTCAGATTCCTCGATTTCCGCGACTATTTCTCTGAATTTACATACCATCGATTCGAGCTGGCTCTTCTCCAGCTTGAATGTGTTTACCAACGTCACAATTTTTTTCTGTTTTTTTCGTATATCTGCTGATAGCTTTTCTCTCTTCTTGGCGCTACAGGATTTCTTTGCCATCTCACGTCTTTTGTTCTGAATATCATCATAATACTTACTAATTTCATCTATCAGATGTATAAGAGATTCCTTTCGCTCACCAATCTGCGAATAGTTAGTATCCTCGTCCTCCAGATCGTTGATTATATCCTTCAGCTTGAGTTCCGAATCTTTGAGTAACCCCCCCAACTCTATAATATGCTCAATCCCGATACCACAATCCATGAGTGCGGTTAAAGCCTCTTTTTCGCCGGTCTCAATTCTCTTGGCAATTTCTACCTCGCCTTCCCTGGTAAGCAAAGATATGCAGCCCATTTCTTTGAGGTACATCTTGACAGGATCAGAGACTCGAGAAGAAGTATCCGCAATCTCCACCCGGATAGTCTCTTTCTCTTCCGGCTTTGGTTGCTTTCTCTTTCCCTTCATTAACTTTTCGACCTCTTCCCTAGAGGCCTCATCGATAACCATAATGTCCAGTTCTTCGAACATCATCATAAGATCATCGATACCTTCTTCAGAGGTACCGATTTCATCACAAAGGTCATCATTAAGTTCTTCATAAGTTATATAACCCTTGTCTTTAGCTGTATCTATCAAGCGCTTCAAGTTGTCCATCTCATTGTTTTTGCCCATCAGCCATTTCCTCCTGAAAACACATGGTCAAGTGAGCTTTCAGACCCACGACCTAAAGGTGTCGATTTCATTCCGAATGGATTGTCGACTGCTAAATTTTTTCTCTCAATGTTTACTGTTTCACCGGGCCCTGAGACTTTAATTTTAAAAGTCTGTTTAAGACCTCAGGATCGACGTTCCCCTGCTGCCTAACCTTCTTAATAGATTTCGAGATCTTGGTTTGATAGATCCTTTTTTCAATATCAGCCACCGCCTGTTCTACCTCCTTCTCATCATAAAAAGAAGGCTCATACAAGGCCTCTCTAAAAAGGATACGAGAGTCTTCCTTTTCCAGATAATCCAGAAGATTCTCAGGCGGGAATGTCTCCTCCGAGGCGATTTTATCAAAAAACGCCTCCACGATTTCAACTACCGCCGAACTGGAAAAAATAACTCTCCACTCACTATTCATAAGCCTTTGGCCTGAATGAGGGTGATGTATCAGCAGATTAAGCAAACGAAGTTCATCAGTATTTTTATGAATTTCTGAAGCAGCTAAGCTCTCTCTTAAACCCCTTCCAACCTTTCCTGAAGGTCCGGACTCCACCCTGCCGAATTCCGTCATAATCGTTTCTTCTTTCATTCCGAGCTTTTCCGCCAAATGCCTGACATAAAGCGCTCGTTGAGTCTCGTTTCGAAGCTCTCCCAGGACCGGAAGGACTTCTCCCAAAACACGAACCTTTTCTTCAATATCAAAATGTTTACGCGCAGGTAACTTTTGATCCAGAAAAAAATCGAATATGGGATAGCCACGCTCCATAAGATCTAAAAAGCTATCAAGGCCCCTGGCATTTACAAAGCTGTCAGGATCATGCCTGCCCGGAAGTACCACAGCTCTGGCGGAGAGGCCTTCATTAAGAAAAATAGGTAGACTTTTAAGGACGGCTGTTCTCCCCGCTTCGTCAGAATCAAAAACTATCACCGCCTCAGCCGCATACCCTTTTATCTTTCGCACCTGCCTGGGAGTGAGGGCTGTGCCCAAAGTAGCTACAACCTCTCCCAAGCCGTGCCTTATTAGTGCCAGGCAGTCCATATAACCTTCCACTATCACTGCCCTTCCTTTGTCCCTCATAATCTTATGGGCGGCATGCAGTCCATACAGTGACTCGCCTTTATGGAATATAGGAGTTTCTGGAGTGTTGAGATACTTGGGGAGAGAGTTATCCAGAACCCTGCCTCCGAAACCGATGACCTGCTGCCTTAAATCTAAGATGGGGAAAATAATCCTGTTTCTGAATCTGTCGTAGTAGCCACCACTCCTCCTGGGAATAATCAGGCCCGCTTGGGCTGCAACATTTAAATTCGCCTGTCCATTTATTAGAGCCCCGGTCAATCCATCCCATTCATCAGGTGCGTAGCCAAGCCGGAATTCAGAACTCACCTTCATCGAGATAGACCTTCTGCTCAAGTAATCTTTTGCCGCTTTACCTTTAACTGGATGGTTCAGGACTTTTTGAAAATATTTTGCTGCTGCTTCATTTATCCGGAAAAGAGCGTCCCT
The DNA here is from genome assembly GCA_964627015.1 of uncultured Desulfobacteraceae bacterium. GTDB lineage: Bacteria > Desulfobacterota > DSM-4660 > Desulfatiglandales > Desulfatiglandaceae > CAZVGY01. Next base: position 5,946 of record CAZVGY010000085.1, on the reverse strand, counting down.
CATGGCAGATTCCTTCCTCTGCGCGTCCGATGAAAACCCTTCCGAAATCGTTACCTGGTATCTTTCCGCCAGACCCCTGAGTGCTTCAGGGAAGGTTGAGCCATGATACTCCATCCAAAAAGTAAAAATATCACCGCCCTTTTTACACCCAAAGCAGTGGAACGTCTGCCTCTCGGGGCTCACTGTAAAAGAGGGATCCCTTTCGGAATGGAAAGGGCATAGTCCGATATAGTTCCGCCCGGCCTTCTTCAGCTGTATGAATTGGCTGATAAATTCTACTATATCAGCGGCGCGCTTGATCTCTTCCTTGGCGGATTGATAGGAAGTCATTTTACCCTTCTAAAAAATACTATTATAATCAAAAGGAGGCAGGCTTATACATTTGAAGTGGATAATGGATCTTAAAATTCAACCACTGTTATGGCATCTCCGCCAGACTTCAAGTCGGCTCCGGATAACCTTCGTATAAAGCTGGCCTCCCTTAAATGTGCGCGTATACCCTCTCTCAACCTGCCTGATCCAAATCCGTGTATAATCCTCAAGCCGGATTCACCTTCTACTAAGGCACGATCGATAGTTTTATCTATCAGAGGTATTGCGTCATCGAGTCTGTATCCGATTACATTCAATTCGGATAAGAATGACTTTTTGGCTTCCCATGAAACCGACCCGACGGATGTACCCGCCAGCGAGTCGCCACTTTCCATGACCACCTCTAAGTCATTTACTCCCGTAGATACTTTGACACCTCCTAAAACAACCAGCGCATTTCTACTCGCAGAATCTACAGAATGAATTGTCCCTCTCTTCTGCAACCTCTTATGATAAACCCGCATACCTTTTCTCAATTCTACCTGTGGCTCACTTTGCGAACTGCTCTGGGACTCAGTAGCCAGGCGATCCATTAAACTGCTGCTGATTTCGGCGTACCGATCTCTCACATAAGACTGGGGAGGATTTTTTTTATTATTTTTAAGCAGATTAATAGCCTGTTTTAAATCCTCTCTGGCTTGACTTATAGCAGCTTCAGCTTCAGCTCTCTTGGTCTTGAGAAGAACCTCCTCTTCACGTTCAAAAGCCTTGAGTCTTTCCTCTATCTTACAGGCTGCGTTTTGATATCTTCTTCTGGCCTTTTCTGCCTCTAATTTGATGTTTTCAGTATCCGACATCAAACGGTTGAGCCTTTCAATAAGTCCGTTCAAATGGACACCATCCCTGTCCAGATATTCTTTTGCCCTTTCCAAAATCCAGGAAGGCACTCCCATATCCCCGGCGATTTCCATAGCGTGGCTAATACCAGGACATCCGTATATCATCCTAAATGTCGGACGTTTTTTCTCTGCATCAAATTCAACAGAGCCATTTACAGTTCGCTTATTAAGTAATCCATAAGTCTTGAGCCGGTGCAGATGTGTAGCCACCACCACGACTGCTCCTTGATCCAGGAGAAAATCTATCACTGACATAGCCAGAGCAGCACCTTCGTCAGGGTCGGTCCCCATACCCGGTTCATCAAGAATTATCAGACTTTTTTTGTCTGCATTTTCAATTATATATTTCAGATTGCTGGCATGGGCTGAAAATGTACTGAGTCCGGCCTGGATATCCTGTTCATCGCCTATATCAGCCAGGATCCCATTATAAACTGAAATTCGGCTTCCTTCTTCCGCCGGGATATGAATACCGGATTGAGCCATAAGACACATTAAACCCAAAGTCTTCAATGCGACGGTTTTTCCGCCCCTGTTGGGTCCTGATATTATAAGGCCATTCTGCTCACCCTCCAGGAAAAGATCTACCGCTACAGGTAGTTTTGTGCCATCCTTGCCATTACCTTCCAGTGCCAATGTCATAAGGATAGGATTTCTTGCCCCCTTGAGATCGATTACCCGACCCTCGAACATCTCGGGCCTGATACATGACAGGGTATCACTGAATCTAGCCCTGGCATAGAGGCCGTCAAGCCTGCCCATGAGATGCTGAGACAGCTCGAGGGCCGGCGCAGCCTCCCTAACCATATCAGTCAGACCGACAAGGATTTGAACTTCCTCAGATTTTTCCTCATCGGCAAGTTCAGCCATCCGGTTATTATCCTGAATTGAATCAAGCGGCTCAAGAAAACATGTAGCCCTGGTCTGTGAATAATCATGAATTATACCCTGGACCTTAGATTTCTGATCTGTTCTTACGGCAACAACATAACGTCCGTCGCGCACAGTCACCAGATGATCCTGTCCAATGCCTCCCAGCCCGGATGATTCTAAGATATTTATCAAACGCTTCTGGAGGTCAGCCCTCAACCTGATCTTTTTTTCCCTGATTCTCCTCAGCTTACCGCTGGCAGAGTCATTAATCTCTCCGTTGCGGGATATAGATTTTTTCAGGGTCTGAGTCTCTTGTTCGAATCCGGAAAGATCCTTTACAATGCCGTATACCCCTGGACATAAGGATCGATTTGCACTGAAAAAAGTCTTTGACTGCTTGCAAGCCTCTCCAAGCCTGAGGATGCATAAAAGCTCTTCCGGCTGCAGGTACACCCCTTTTACAGTGGTTTTACTCAAAACAGGCAGAATATCAGACAAACTCGACAGCTCAACAAAGCCCCTGACCTTCAGGAGCAGCCTGAGCTCTGATACAAGCTTAAGCTCATTATCGATAAATTCCGCGTCTTTCGATGGTTTGAGGGATAGACACTCCGATCGACCTAATGGACAGGAAGAGTAACGTGATACGATGTCCAGCAGGCGACGATATCCCAGAACCTGGTAAGTATGCTCAATCATGCAGGCTCTATCAATAAGTGCAGGTTTTTAACTCAGAAGTTTCCTGGCTATTTCGTTGACCTCTTTTCCTTGCGCCTGTCCAGCCATTCTGGCCATAGCAGTTTTCATAACCTTTCCGAGATCTTGAGGGCCTTCTGCGGATAGATCCGATATAACCTCCCGCAATGTCCTTTCCACTTCCTCGAAGGTTAACTGCCGGGGCAGGTAATCATATAAGATACTTATCTCCAGTTCTTCCTTTGAGGCCAAATCCTCACGGCCGCCCTTCCTGAATTCCATGACTGCTTCTTTGCCCTTTCTGATGGATGAAGAGATAATGGACTCTATTTCCTCTTTTTCAAGTCCACGACTAACCTCTTTTTCCTTGTTTTTCAGAGCGGCCTTTAGCATCCGCAAACAGGAAATCCGGACGCTGTCTTTTGCCTTTACTGCATCCGTAAGGTCTCTATTTATTTTTTCATTCAAAGACATGACGAAAGCCATTGACATTCAGATAATTAAAAACTTAGATTGATTTTTTATCAGTAGCAATATACTGAATACCAACTAAAACTTTTAGTATAATTCTTATAATTAAAATGTCAAGACGACACCCTTCCTTTTACCAGCAGTATTGCCTTCTGCAGATCAAGACTTCCATCATACAAAGCCCTTCCTGTAATCATTCCTATTACCCCATCTATTTCAAGAGGCAGCAGATCTGACACATCTGAAATTCCGGAGATACCACCCGAAGCAATAACAGGGACATTCACCGCCTTTGCGAGCCTTCTTGTCGCAGTAATATTCGGGCCTGTCCTCATACCATCTCGGCTGATGTCAGTATAAATAATAGCAGCAGCCCCATCCTCTTCGTATTTCTTCGCCAGGTCTTCAGGACTTATAGCAGTCTCCTCGGTCCATCCCTCCACAGCCACACGCTCACCTCTGGAATCTATTCCCAGTATAATGTGTCCGGAAAATCTACTGCAGGCGCGACTGACAAAATCTGGATCTTTATGTGCTACAGTACCCAGAATTATATATTGAACTCCAAGCCCGAGGTATTTCTCAAGAGTCGACATATCCCTGACACCACCACCCAGTTGAACAGGTATAGGAACTGAATCCACTATTCGCGTAATGGTTTCCATGTTCACCGGCTTTCCTTCCACCGCGCCATCAAGATCTACTAAATGAAGCCTCTCCGCCCCTTCCCTAAACCACTTGATGGCAACTTCCTCAGGGACATTCGAAAAAACGGTCTCCTCGGACATCTTTCCCTGCTTTAGTCTGACGCAGCGACCTGCCTTAACATCAATGGCCGGAATTACCAGCATTTTTAGGATCCTCTCTCTCCTGAAGGCCCGAACTCATTTCTGTCAGCAAATCCTTTAGCCCCAAGAGTGCCAACTCACGGACGGTCATCCACTTTCCACCTCCCCTGATAAAAGTCTCCAGATCCAGAAGATTCTCTGATAATGAACGCTGTTCCTTATCAAACCTGGCTCTCCATAGAATTTCACCATCACTACTTTTCAGAATATGGAGGTCAAACGCAACCGAAGCAGGGCTTTTTACTCCATAATCAGAACCATGCCGCTCGTTCCAGCGGTATAAATAGCCTACTAAAACCGCATCCGCATCAAATGCCCTTCCCACCTTCTGGAGGATTTCAACGGTGTCCAGACTGGCTGATTGATCAGATCCTACGATGTCCAAAAATGTCCCACCTGCCTGGGCCGGGGATACCAAAGAAAAACTTGTCTCTGTTACCAGTCTTTCAAAAAGGGTATCCGTCATAACCCTGACCGCGTCCTGAGGTACTGGTTCCGCCATAAAAGTAGCTCCGGACAGGGGATCACGGACTATGTCGGGTTTCTCACCGGGCAAAAGAGCCGGCTGAAATCCAATAATAACCACTCTCGATGTCCGTGAAAGCGGAAGTTTGTTATGGTTAACATGGGTCTTATCATAGCCGCAACTCAAGAGGGATACAGCATACATAAAAATAATGGCTGATAAAAGCAGCCAAACCCTATATGAAAATTGACGATTCATCAAAATCACATTCCTTAAAGGAGGCCTTTTGTAGACGGCACTCTACCATCCAGCCTGTTCTCCATGCCGGTAGCCTGATCGAGGGCTCTTGCAAAAGCTTTAAAAATTGCCTCTGATATATGGTGCGGTTCATCTCCTTCCAAAAGATCTATGTGAAGGGTTATCCCTAAATTAGTAACCAGGGCGCGAAAAAATTCTCTAATCAGGCCCAGGTCAAACGTACCTGTGGTCTGTTTTTTCAAGGACACCCTGTAGCACAGAACAGGACGGTTCGAGATATCTATTACCACTCTTGCAAGGGCCTCATCCATGGGAACAGTGGCTTCCCCATAACGCCTGATACCTTTTTTTTCACCCAGGGCCTCTTTAAGAGCAAGCCCCATGCAGATACCGAGATCTTCAATAGTGTGGTGATCATCTATCTCTGTGTCTCCTCTGGCATCCACTTCCAAATCAATAAAACCGTGGGTCGACATAAGATCCAGCATGTGATCCATAAAAGGGACACCTGAAACTACCTTTGAACTTCCTGATCCGTCAATATTAAGCGTAATGTGGATCTCTGTCTCCTTGGTCTTCCTGTCTATCGTTGCTTTTCGTAACATGCTTGCCATCCTGAATAAATTAATCAGTGTGAAAAATAGGCCCTTTTTTCAACTCGGGAACACCTTAAAAACTTAAGTACATGATACAACATATTGGGTTCATAGAAATAATATACGCAATATGCATGGTTATAAGAGTACTGTCAAGAAATTACAGATATTCAGCGCAAAAAGCAGTTTCTCGGCTCTGACATCTGTAAAACCCATTGAAATTCCTCCTGTCGACAAAACTGAACAGGACTACGCTCAGGCAAGATTTAATGGCAGGTCGGTCTGTTGACAAGCTGTCACTTTGAAAATATGGGAAAGGTTACCAACACAAATTACTCATCTGGTGGAGATGAGGGGATTCGAACCCCTGACCTGTACGTTGCGAACGTACCGCTCTCCCACCTGAGCTACATCCCCAATTTTAAGCTTTTAATTTTTCAATTCCCTGTAAAAAATCTGGTATTTTTAAACATGGGGCTTAGGAAGCAAAAAATTAAATTGGCTTTTTTCTAAGCATAGTTAACAAG
>CAZVGY010000084.1:0-16478 GCA_964627015.1 uncultured Desulfobacteraceae bacterium | reverse complement strand
CCCTTCAAGGGGTTATTGCAATTCCGGCCCCTTTGGGGTCGGATATTTAATAAAATAGGCACCGGGTTTGATTTACTATATGGTGGCTCATTCGGCTTTAAAAGGAGAGTGCTGAGCAGTCGTTAAAGCGTATCGGAGCCTGCAGTTTCCTCAAAAGATGGCTTTTAATCCAGCAGAGATTATAAAAATACTAAATACTAAATCCGGATTTTGGGATTTTAAACTCGAACTTTTGAATCTATAATGAGGTTTTCTATGTCCATAAAGCCTATTTTTGACCCGAAAGACGCAGGAAGACCCATGCGAGTAGCTGCCTTCATGTCGGGTTCAGGTACAAATATCAAGAAACTTATAGAGCTTGAAAAACAGCTTATTAAAGAAGAAGGGGTTTCTCCGTTTCACGTGGTTTTTATATTCAGCGACCGTTCGGATGGAAGTTGTGCCGGCGAAGGTATCGCGCTTGAAAATGGTCTTCCATATTTCAGCTACGATACCAGAGCGTTTCACAGGCTGAGATTCGTGAAGAGGACGGTTCTTACACCAGAAGGCCTTGCCGCCAGGAAGGAGTATGACAGCATTGCCAAGACACTGGTCGAGGCATTTGATATTGATGTCATCGCTCTTGGCGGTTATATGAGCTATATTACCCTGAACAGGTGTGTTAATGTGCACCCTGCTGATCTTTCCATCCGCCTGCCTGATGGTAAAAGAAAATATGTGGGCGACCATGCTGTCTACGATGCAATTGTGGCAGGGGAGTCAAGTCTTCGTGCTTCCACGTTATGGACAGATGAGGGCGTGGATACGGGCCCTTTGCTCATGGTTTCGGCCCCCCTTGCTGTTGAACTGCCAGAGCCTGTCGAGAATCTGGTAAAAGATAAGAGTCGATTCCTTAAAATAGTTGAAGAACACCAGGAACGCCTAAAGGAGGTGGGGGATTGGCGAATATTTCCTAGGACTATCGAGATGATCTCCCGGGGCCGCTTTGCCCTGGATGAGGAGAATCTACTCTACCTGGATGGCCGCCCGGTACCCGAAGGATATAGAGAATAATTATATGTTATGCCATTTCCTATGGAGATTTCTGGACACAGCTGCACTCCTGCCTTCGGGGCCTTTAAGCAGGTCTGGGTCAGGTAATAAGGCGGTCCCAATCGATAGTCTCGAAGGTTTTGTGTAGAAAGTGATCATCGTCTACCTTGTGGAAGGAAAGATTCGTGAATATTTTTTTTGCTGCTGCTTCCACCTCATTGAGAGGCAGTACCAGGTCATCCCGGCCGTGGTATATATTCACCGGTAAAGATATAGTCTTGTCATTCCCTGATGCCAGCAGATTGATAGCCGGGGCAAGCAAAACCATGCTGGTTACTTTGTCCTGATTATACATGGCAAAAAGCGTTGCCATCAGGCCACCGAAGCTTGATCCCACCAGCCTGATATCTGTGCTGCCTGAAAGTACCTCTTTCAGACTTTCCATTCTTTTCTGAAGATCACCTGTAAAGTTTGGTATGATCATGTCCGGAAATTTTTTCCTGAAGAATACCGACTTTGTCCCCTGGTTGCTGCTTTCCAGTCCGTGTATGAAGATTTTCGTGGTCATTTATGTCCCTGTTTTAATATGTCTTAAGGAGGTTTCAGTGTCATATTTGAAAACACAAAAAATGGTTACCCGCACCCGATATTCTTTTTAAATTGTGCCTCCTTGGCCTCCTCTATCTCCTTTTCAGTGGCTTTGCGCACAGACAGTATCTCCAGGTCAATTGTTACAGTTATTCCAGCCATGGGCTCATTAAAATCCACAAGCACATCGTCCTGTCTTATTTCAAGGACCTTGAATGAGACCAGACAGCCTTTTTTCATCTGACGGTAATACTGCCCGGGGACGAGCCTCTGCTTTACAAGCCCTTGTTTGGGGATTGGCCGCACCAGGGAGGGATCGTGCTCACCATAAATTTCTGATGCCGGAATTTGTAAGCTGAACCTGTCTCCTGCCTTCGCATTGAAAAGTGCGTTTTCAAAGGTAGGGACCTGCCGCTCGATGCCGTAAATGAATTCCATGACCTCTTCAGGCCGCTCCCTGGACGTGCCATCGGGTAAGAAGGATTTCATTACAAACTTGATTGTCAAAGCTCTCTCCGGTTTTACAATATGCATGAAAAACCCCTATTTTATCTCGAGGATTTCAAACTCCTGAATTCCCCGGGGTGTTTTTACCCTGATTTCCTCTCCCACCTCCCTGCCTATAAGCGCCTGCCCTATAGGGGAGGCGACAGAAATTTTACCGTTTTCGGGATCAGATTCATAGGGTCCAAGCAACTGGTAGGCGATCTCTTCATCAGTTTTAAGGTTATACAGCAAAATAGTGTGCCCAAAGACCGCTCTGTCAACCGGGCCGTCTCCTACTGAAATAATTTCAGCACTTGATATAACGGAATTCAATTCATTTATTCTGCCCTCAAGAAAGGACTGCTTTTCTTTAGCAGCATGATATTCCGCGTTTTCACTCAGGTCTCCATGGCTTCTTGCCTCTTCTATAGCTCTTATATTTTCCGGTCTTTCTACTTTTTTAAGATGTTCCAGTTCCTTTTTCAGCCTTTCCAGGCCCTCCTTTGTAAAAGGGATTTTTTCCATGTCTCTTATTTCCTCTCGAATATAAGATTTTTTCTAAATGTATTCGCCGGCAATCACAAATCTTGTTTGATCAGTTTTATACTCCTTGTTGGCCGCTGGTTGCCTCTCTGCTCTCAGGTCCAGGAATGCAGGCAGTACTATTTTTTCAGGTTGTGGTTTTTATGCTATATCAGACACCAAGTCCCAGTGCTGCTCCTATCTGAGCGATTAAGAATGCTACAATATACGCAGTTGTCAGATTAAATATGATTGAAAAACCAGCCCATTTCCAGGAAGATTCTCTCCTGATGCTGATAACCGTGACAAAGCAGGGCACATAAAGCATTGTAAAGACGATCAGGGTAAAAGCCGTCAAGGGATTCCAGCCCGGTTCCCTCTTCAGCCTCTCGGATAGGGAGCCCGCCTCATCCGGGCTTACTTCACCAAGTGAGTAAGCTGTTCCCAATGTAGATACTACTACCTCCTTGGCGGCAAAACCCCCTACAAGGGCTATGTTGGTCCTGTAATCAAAACCAAGAGGCCTGGTGACGGTTTCCAGCTGCCTGCCCATCCATCCAGCAATGGTTCCCTTTAAAGCAGCCTGCTGTTCCTCCAGGGTTGTCTCCTTCATTCCCTGTTTATAGATCAGATAGCGTGAGGCCGCACTGAGAAGAGACCCGTTTATTTCCTGTGCATAGACCTCTTTATTTTCCATGAAGGCCACTGCTTTTACCAGAGGAGCCAATCGACTGTTGTCCAGTTCTGCCAGAGCAGCCATGTCATTTTGTGTTTCGGCGTTCATGAAGGATTCATAAAGTCTGTCCAGCTCTGCCAGGTCATAATTATCTTTTACCCAAGGCTTTACATAGTTCGAGGAAAGAAAAGAATCTGTAATTTTGTCCCGGCGCTCCTGGTAAAATTCGACCTGCTCCTCAGAGGGCATTGGAAAGGTCATCATAGACCACAGTATAATAGAAAATCCCAATATGACCGTACCTGCTTTTTTAATATATTGCCATGTCCTCTCCCAGGTATGAATAAAGAGTCCCTTGAATGTAGGGGCACGGTAGGGGGGGAGTTCCATGACAAAAGGTGTTTTGGGACCTTTAAGTACTGTGGATCTAAGAATTTTTGCCGCTAACAGGGCAAAGCCCCAGGAAAGAAGAGTAATAATAAACAAAACACGTGCCCTTTGGCCTGCAAAAAAGGCCGCAATTAGAATCGCATAAACAGGTAGCTTGGCCCCACAGTTCATAAATGGCACTACCAGTAAGGTGGCGATTCGCTCTTTAGGGTCCCTTAGTGTCCTTGTTGCCATTACACCCGGTACAGCGCATCCTCCAGAGATTCCTCCGCTTATAATGAGGGCCATTACGGAGTTTCCATGTAATCCGAACCAGCGGAGTACCCTGTCTAACATGTACGCCACCCTGGCCATATAGCCGGAATCCTCCATTATGGCTATTGCGAAGAACATAAACATGATAAGAGGGGTAAAACCCAGAATTCCTCCCACACCGTCTATTATACCTGAAACAACTAATGATTGAATGTTCCCTGGGGGTATGACCGATGAAGCCGCCCATTTGAGCCTGTCGAAAAATACCTCTAACCATGATACCGGAGTTTCGCTGGCCCAGAAGGTAAATGCATAAATTCCATACAGGATTGCAACCATGAACAGGGGGCCTACAAGGCGGTTGGTCAGGACTTTATCAATTTTGTCTGAAAGATTGAGGCGTAATTCTATTTTTCTTTTAACCGCCTTTTTGGTTATACCGGTTATGTATCCGTAACGGTGGTCGGCTATAACACCTTCAGGGTCCGCTTCAAGGGTATCCATGGTGTGTTTGCTTATTTCACGGCAGATATTGTGTATGTTTTCACCCAAGTCAGGGTCACGCTTCAGCAACTCCACTATCTGGCTGTCACCTTCAAGACATTTGAGCGCCCGCCATCTGGCAGGATATTTTTTGTCATATATCTGAGACCTGTTGATTATTTCCTCGATTTTATCTAGAGCCTGGTCGATATCCATTCCATACGAGAATCTCGATGGCCGCCAGTCCGGACTGGCTTTTCCCAGTTCCACTACCTTATCCAGGAGCTCCTGGATGCCCCTGTTCGACCTGGCCACCATTGGGACCACCGGAACTTCCATCAGGGAGGACAGCTCCTGGTGATCCACCTTTATTCCCCTGGCCTCTGCAACGTCCACCATATTAAGTGCTATTATAAGCGGAATACCCAGCTCTCTGAACTGTATGGCCAGATATAGGTTTCTGTCCAGGTTTGATGCATCCACTATATCTACGACTAGGTCAGGCCTCTCATTGACCAGAAAATCCCTGGCTACGATTTCTTCCAGAGAATAGGCGGTAAGAGAATATGTGCCTGGCAGGTCCACTACCTGAATTTCATGTCCCTTGTGGTTAACTCTTCCCATTTTTTTCTCCACTGTTACCCCCGGATAATTGGCGATTTGTTGCCTCGCACCGGTAATGGCATTGAATACAGTGGTTTTGCCTGCATTTGGATTCCCTGAAAGGGCTATTGTGAATTCTTTTTTCATGCTTTGTTTCTATTCTTAACTGAAGTGTCTACCTCAACCATTATATGGTTTGCCTCGTTGTTCCTGAGAGTCAGGATGAAGTCCCTGATCTTGACAGCTACAGGGTCTTTCAGGGGGGCGCGCCCCTGGACCTGGATCGGTGTTTCTGGGACCATCCCCATTTCCCTTATTCTTCTACCCATTTCACCTGTAGCTGATACCTTTTTTATGATGCCTTCCTGGTTATTCGACATCTCTCGCATCTTAATAATTTTTTTCATACCCAATGTAACCCTTGGTGGTCAAGGGCCCTCTAGAAATTAAAAATCCTGCCTTTCCCCTGGACTGATTTCAAGGAGAGGGGATTGGTTCAGTTTTTTCCAAGTAAACTCTCTCTCAAATTACACCATAGGCCTTTAATTTCCATGAATTCTTAATATATCCGACCAGCTTTCAGTACCCTGCACAAAAGTAATTCTTTTATGATACGAGTGCAATCGACTTTTCCGCTGGGTTTGACTGGATACCGGCGGGGCAAAGTCGGACAGGACAGGGCCGATTAAGTGAATCAGGCCAGACTATTCATTTATATGCAGGTATCCGCGAATTCCACGGTAAATCTCTGGCGAGACAACCATGAGAGTCTCGTCGATCCGATCTCCATTCAGATAATAATTCAGGAAAAATTCGCTTCCATCCATTCTGCAGATTATTCCGCCTGCCGCCTCAATTATGACTCGGCCGGCTGTTAGACCCTCAAAGGTTTCATTGGCTATTATTGCTGCCTCTGCACAACCGGATGCAACGTAACATATGTGTGCCGACGTGCATCCAAGATCCCGAATTTTGCCCGGGAATGTTGATCGGTAATGGTTATGAAATCTGGAGTAAGTCAGGAGAAGGCTGTCTTCATTGATATCTTCCTCCCCGGATACCTTGATTTCTTTTTCTCCCCAGAATGCTTTGTCACCTGCCGCGGCATAGAAAAGGTCTCCTGTCACCGGCATATGGAATACACCCAGGATGGGCCAGGAATTTTCCAAAAGGGCAAGAGAAGTTCCCCAGACAGGAATTCCCGCCTGGAAATTGGCTACTCCGTCCAGTGCATCATAGATCCAGAGGTACCTCTCAGCTTCATGGGTGTATTTTTTTACCTCTTGGGTGTTATTGTATACCTGATGATGGGGAAATTGGGCGCTGAGGCGGTTCTGAAAGAGCCGGGTCAGATGGAGTTCCGTCTCAGTTATAAGCCCTCCGTCGAATCTCACGTCAGGCCTTGCTTTTGCATAGTGAGACAGCGCTACCTCGCCTGCACTTCTTACCGCTTCTTTTGCAAACTGCATCAATTCATCGATATCATGATTGTCTGACGCTGCCATTTTCTCTCCTTTTTGCATGTGTGACTCTTGCTGAGTATTATGGTGTACTTGTATTTATGGTAATTACATATAAAAAGTAGAGGATTTGACTGATCTCAGTTTTTTTAGAATTACTAATAATTTAGCAAAATGCAGGGGTTTAGCAAGCAAAACCTCAAAAAATTATTGAGGGCTGGGTGTGTTACCTTCCATCTTTTATAATCTTTATAAGAAAAATTCTAACAAGCTGTGTAGATAGTCTGGGAGCGCTGGGGGTATTCTTGACTTGCTTAATAGTGTCATGTAAATATTTTTTTATGTTAGAGGAAATAAACGGTCTAAAAAAAATTCTCAGGAATGCCGATCGGGTAGTGGCATTAACCGGGGCTGGAGTTTCCGCAGAGAGCGGGGTCCCTACATTCAGAGGCCCGGACGGGCTCTGGCAAAACTATCAGGTGACAGATCTGGCTACTCCTGAGGCCTTTACCAGGAATCCCGATCTGGTATGGAGGTTCTATAACTGGAGACGCAGACTTATAAGTGGAATTTCATATAACCTTGCCCATGAAGCACTTGCTAAAATGGAAAGTTTTATTCCTTCCTTCACACTTATTACCCAAAATGTCGATGGTCTCCATATAAGCGCCGGCAGCAGGAACGTCCTTGAAATTCATGGCAGCCTCTGGAAGGTAGGCTGCACCTCATGTGGTAAAATAACGGAAGATCGTTCACCTGATATGGGAAAATTACCTAAATGTAATTCCTGTGGAGGCCTGCTGAGACCTCAGGTAGTCTGGTTCGGGGAGGCACTTGATCCTGATCTGCTAGGCCGCGCGTTGGATACTTCAAGGAATTGTCAGGTAATGCTCATCATAGGCACATCAGGACTGGTTGAACCAGCTGCATCTCTGGCTTTTGAAGCGAAATCCGAAGGAGCTTCCCTTGCGGAGATCAACATTGAGAGGACGCCCAGTTCAGGCTTGATGGATTTCGTGATCAGAGGAAAGGCTGGGGCTGTGCTTCCAAAACTTTTGGAGGGGTGGAGATGAGTGTTTCGAGTATTATTACCATGACGACCGATTTTGGCCTGACTGATCACTATGTAGGCGTCATGAAGGGAGTTATCCTTTCAATTAATCTAAAAGCCCGGGTCATCGATATAAGCCATCAGGTTCGGCCAGGTTATATTTTTCAGGGGGCAAGGCTTGTAAAAGAGACCTACCATTTTTTCCCCAGGGGCACAGTACATCTGGCGGTGGTTGATCCTGGTGTGGGCACCAGCAGGCGGTCTATTGTGGTAAAGATTAAGGACCATTATTTTGTCGGTCCTGATAACGGCCTGTTCTGGCCAGTGATTGAGTGCAGCAATGTGCCAACAGTTGTCCATCTGACGGAAAAAAAGTACTTTATGTCTGATGTAGGCTGTACTTTTCATGGTCGTGATATATTTGCACCTGTTGCGTCTTATCTTTCCACCGGTGTAGACCCGCGAGAGATGGGTCCGATTATTACTGATCCGGTTCAACTTGATTTTCAAATGCCTCACGAGAAAGAGGGAATCCTGACAGGTGAAGTGGTAAGTGTGGATCATTTTGGCAATATGATAACCAATATTCATGAGGATGACCTGGCCTGTTTTTTAAAGGAAAGCCAGCCGCTGATTAAGGTGGGTGATTTGGTTGTTGAAGGCCTGCACAAGAGCTATGCCGAAATTTCTAAGGGGGAGCCTTTGTCCCTTATTGGCAGCTCCAGATACCTTGAAATATCAGTCAATTTGGGCAGGGCCTGTGACAGGACAGGAGAAAAATCAGGCGACGTTATAGGAGTGCAAGTCGAGGTTAAAAGGGCTTAATTATCGACGTCCCTAGAGGCCAGGGTTTCTAGGTATTCATTCCATTCCACGGGAAGGAGATATTTTTTTTTGTTATTGCATGACTTGCAGGCAGGGACGATGTTTCCCTTTTTGCTTTTTCCACCCCTGATCAGGGGTACGATATGATCCATGGTAAGTTCATTCGGGCCCACTTTTCGATTACAGTAATAGCACACCCCTCGCTGCACCTGGCGAGCCCACCAGTGCGTCTTTCTGAGGCGCCTTGCTTTCTCCTTTTCTCTTTTTATTCCTTGCTCGTCGGCCAGGTCTATTTCAAAATTCATATTGATTTACAATAGGATACAAGGATGGAGTGGTCAAGGGAAAAGGTGTTTTCGAGTGGACAGCAGGCTCGAAGCATGCACTTCCAAACAGCCCTTGACGACTGTCCAGGACTCTCTTTTTAAAGCCGAAGGTCGCATGTAGAAAGTTGAAACTCACTGCCAGCCAGGCGAGCGGAAGGGCCTTTTCGCTATATCCACTATTCCTTTACTAAGGCTTACTCCCTGCTATTCCGCCGCCCGCCTCACCCTTTTAGTGTGCCGGCCTGCTTGCCACCGTACCTGGGCGGCTTATAACAGAGAGCCCTTACCAGTCTCTCTAAAATCCATACTTCAATCTAATAAACTCATTTTTCAGCATTCCTTTCCTCACAGGGGTAATGTCTTTTCGAAAATACCTGGCGTGAAGGACGCTGTTTCTTCGCAACTTATCTTTGGATGAAAACCGCAGCTCCCGCTTGCGGGAAAATGCTGAAGGGCGAAGGAATCCCCCTAGGGTAAGTTTCATAAAATGACCAGTCCGTGAGACCTGGCACCCGAGAAAATATTTTATCCCTGCAAAGCAAATCAGGTATGATCTGGTCAGCAACTATCAGGTTGACGGACAATGAGATAATATGTAAATATAAACCTCTAATGCAGCCTGATCTTTACCAGTTGATGAAAGAGGCCCTCAAAGAGGCTGAGCAGGCTTTTAAAGAGGGGGAAGTGCCGGTGGGCGCGGTAGTTGCCGGGGAGGACGGTTCGATTGCCGCAAGGGCCCATAACCAGCCAATATCCCTTAATGATCCTACCGCACATGCGGAGATTCTGGCCATGAGAAAGGCCGGCCTGTTTTACAAGAACTACCGGCTGAGTAATACGCTTCTCGTAGTGACCGTTGAACCATGCCTTATGTGCATGGGGGCGGCATTAAATGCCAGGATTACCCGGTTGGTATACGGTGTCGCTGATCCCAAAGCAGGGGCCGCTGGATCCCTATTTAATCTCACAGCAGATAAGCGCCTCAATCACAAGATAGAAGTGGTGTCCGGAATTATGGAAGAGAAATGCCGGGCCCTGATGCAGGGGTTTTTTCGAATGAGGCGAGGAAAAGAGTAAAAGATCATTAAGGAGAGGTACCGAAGTGGTCGTAACGGGGTCGACTCGAAATCGACTTGTCCCGTGAATAGCGGGGCACGTGGGTTCGAATCCCACCCTCTCCGCCATTTTTCGGGTTTTAAGTTGCCCGGCCCAGGCGTTTTCAGGAGTCTTAAGAATAATTAAAGGGCCAACCTCTGCTATTTAATCTTAAATGTTGCTAAATGGATCAGGTTGTTTATAAACAGGGTCGAATATTGTGGAGAGATGTCCGAGCTGGCCGAAGGAGCGCGACTGGAAATCGCGTGTACCACTACAGTGGTACCGAGGGTTCGAATCCCTCTCTCTCCGCCATTTATAAAATCACACCGTTGGCGGCGTTTGCGACCTCTCCCTCTATTGCCTTTTGTGCCGTGACGGTTTTTTCCGCCACCCATGGGTCCTAATTCGTCCCCTTTCAGGCTGGCATCGGGTGGATCGCTAGGTTAATTATGACTTATGAGGTATTGGCCCGAAAGTGGCGACCCCAGATATTCCAAGACGTCATCGGGCAGGCACATGTCACACAGACACTAATCAATGCTATTAAAGGCGAGAGGCTGGCCCACGCCTACCTTTTCAGCGGACCCAGGGGCGTAGGCAAGACATCTGTGGCAAGGATTCTTGCTAAGGCTATAAATTGTACTCAAGCTGAATCTGCAAATCCCTGTAATAAATGCCGGTCATGTGTGGAAATAACAGATGGCTCGTCGGTAGATGTACAGGAAATCGACGGTGCGTCAAACAGGGGTATTGATGAGATAAGAGAGCTCAGGGAAAATATCAGGTATATGCCTTCCTCGAGCACTTACCGTATTTATATCATAGATGAAGTTCATATGCTGACCCTTCAGGCTTTTAATGCCCTCCTAAAGACTCTTGAGGAACCTCCTGCACATGTAAAATTTATTTTCGCTACTACTGAACCCCACAAGGTCCCTGTGACTATACTTTCGAGGTGCCAAAGGTTTGATTTCAAGAGGATTCCTCTGGTTGAAATTATCAGCCATCTAGGGGGGATAACCAAAAAAGAGGGGATCGAAATCAACAAATCAGGACTAGCGCTATTAGGCAGAGAGGCCCAGGGGAGCATGCGGGATGCCGAGAGCCTCCTCGATCAGGTGGTGTCATTTGCCGGGAACAAGATAACTGATAAGGATATTACTGATATCCTTGGCATAATTGATCGAGATATTATTTTCGATAGCTCGCGAGCGATAATTGAGGGATCATCGAGGAGATGCCTGGAGATAGTGGATCAGATATACAATTATGGGTATGATATCAAGGTATTTTACCGAGCCCTCATGGAGCAGTTCAGGAATCTGCTTATTAGCGAGTTAGGTGCCAGGGATCAGCTTCTGGACATGACTGAAAGCGACATGGCAGAATTAAAACACCAGTCTGAAAAAGCGGGCATGGAGAAACTCCAGATTATTATGAATTTTTTGATTAATCGAGAGGAGGCTCTAAGATTTTCGTCACAGCCCCGTTTAATTCTGGAAACTATCATGGTTAAGTTGAGTCAATTTGGTGAGATTTTCTCCTTTGACGATCTTTTGAAAAAAATAGAGGACCTCGAAAATAGAATCGTCAGGTCTTTATCTGGCAAGGAGGCGGCCAGAATTTCAGAGCCGGGCATCAGCTGGGACTCAGAGCCCGACAGGGAAGTCGAGCCTCGCGTGGATCAAAAGGCCCAATCCACTCAAGTGTGGGAGGGCTTTCTCGAATTCCTTTCCTCCAGGAATAGAGCGATGTACAGGACTTTAAAAGACTGGCAATTCTCCAGACTGACCGAAAACACCCTGGAGATAATAAAGAGCAATCAGCCTTTTTCGTCGGCGTATTTTGATGAAAAAGGACGTAGAGACCAGCTTCTAGATTTCTGCCGTGAATTTTTTAAGAAAGACATTTTTTTGAAGGTACTGGAGAACAATAACGCCCCGTCAACGGCAAAAGGCTCATTCAGGACTGGAGTTTCTGAGTCCAAAGTCTCGGAACCTTCGGGTCTTCCCTCTACTGTCCAGGATATATTGAATGTTTTCCAGGGAAAGATAGAAGGAGGAGTTCCTTTAAAAGGATCAGTAGACAATCATGCCAGAGACGGGGAAAAAGAAGGGGAGGTTGATACAATATGAAAGGTATACCCAACATGGGCCAGATTATGAAGCAGGCCCAGCAGTTCCAATCCAAAATGGCTAAAATTCAAGAAGAGCTGGGGAATGAAACTGTAGAGGGTTCTTCAGGAGGCGGCATGGTTAATGTGGTGGCTAATGGCAAGCAGGAAATAGTCTCCATTCTTATTGAACAGGAGGTTGTTGATCCTGAAGACGTGGAGATGCTGCAGGACCTTGTGATGGCCGCAGTAAATGACGCATTGACCAAGGCAAAAAATATGATGAATGAAGAGATGGGGAAATTGACTAAGGGGCTCAATATCCCTGGTTTGCCAGGCCTCTTTTAGTTGAAAATTATGGGAATATATCCTCCCTCACTTGAGAGATTGATTGAAGGGTTTTCCAGGTTGCCGGGAATCGGACAGAAATCTGCCACCAGAATAGCCCTCTATGTTCTGAGGAGCGACAAAGCCTTAGCCGAGGACCTTGCACGGAGTCTTGTGGACGTAAAAGAGAAGATCAAATTCTGTTCCATCTGTTTTAATTTGACCGATGACGACCCATGCCCTATCTGCTGTGACGAGAGCCGAGCGAATGGTAGCATTTGTGTCGTGGAAGGACCAGGTGATCAGCTTGCCGTGGAGGAGTCCGGAGCTTTTAAGGGCAGATACCATGTGCTTCAGGGAGTGCTTTCCCCGCTTGACGGCATAGGGCCGGGTGATCTGAGAATAGGAGAACTTTTAGTGAGAATCAACAGAGAGAAAATAACAGAGGTAATCCTCTCAACTAATCCTACCACAGAAGGAGAGGCGACCGCTTCTTTCCTGGCTAAACTCGTATCTGAAAAGGACAAAGATGTAAAGATCACCCGGATCGCTCTCGGGGTCCCAATGGGAGCTGATCTTAAATACATAGACCGCATGACGCTTGAGCACGCGCTCAAGAGCCGTATGCCTATCAGCTCATGATTCCTAAGGAAGTTCTTAGCGAAATATCTCTCATTGTAGGTGAAAGGCACCTTATTTTCGATAAGGATGGCCTTACCTCCTACTCTTCCGATGCAACCAAGCTGGAATACATGCCTGATGCAGTAGTTTTTCCTGCAGACGCCGGGGAGATCTCCCGGATCCTGATGCTGGCTACAAAAATGGAGTTTCCTGTGATTCCAAGGGGCGCAGGAAGCGGAATGAGCGGCGGTGCCTTACCTGTAAGGGGGGGGCTGATAATGGGAATGGACCGTTTGAACCGTATCATTTCCATTGACCAAGACAATTTAATAGCAAAGGTGGAGCCGGGAGTAATTACTTCGCATCTCCACGATGCGGTAGAAAAACTCGGTCTTTTCTATCCCCCGGATCCAGCCAGCCAGGACATTTCAACCATAGGGGGTAATATAGCTGAGTGTGCGGGCGGTCTCCGGGCCGTAAAATACGGTGTAACCAGGGACTATGTGCTGGGACTTAAAATAGTACTGCCAAGCGGGGAGATCCTAAAGACCGGTGTTCAGACAATGAAAGGCGTAGCCGGTTATGATCTCACCCGCCTTTTAATTGGATCCGAAGGAACACTGGCTGTGGTTACTGAGGTTACCCTTCGTCTCATTCCCAAACCCGCCGCTCAAAAGACCATGCTCGCATTTTTTCCGGATGTTTCTGCAGCGGCGAAGACTGTGGCTGAAATCATCAGGAACAAGATTATACCTTCCATTCTGGAATTTATGGACAAGTTATGTCTCGACTGTGTACGGAAGGAACTTCAAATTTCGTTTCCAAGCAAGGCGGGCGCCATGCTTTTAATGGAGCTAGACGGCGACGAATTTCTTATTGAACGCGAAGCACAAACGCTTCGGGAGGTCTGCAGACGCGGTGGGGCCCTTGAATTCGAGGCGGCGTCTGACCCGGCGGAAGCTGAGAGGCTCTGGGAGGCGCGCAGAAATGTTTCTCCTTCTCTTTACAAGCTGAGACCCAACAAAATCAGCGAGGATGTTGTGGTTCCAAGGAGCAGTCTGGCGGATTTGGTGGATTTTTTAGAAGAGCTGGGGAATAGGTATGGGCTGCCTGTCCCCTCATTCGGACATGCCGGAGATGGAAACATCCATGTAAATGTAATGCTGGACAAGAACAGTGATCGGGAAATGGAGAATGCTCGGTCATTGATCAAGGAACTGTTCCAAGAGGTCATACAGATGGGGGGCACCATTACTGGAGAGCATGGCATAGGAATTACAAAGGCACAGTATCTTGACATGGAAATTCCTAAGGCCGGCCTGGAGCTCATGAATCGGATAAAAAAGTCTTTTGATCCCAAAGGGATCCTGAATCCCGGGAAGATTTTTCTTTTTTAGAGGATTATGTCGAGGCTCTTATAGTCTTTCGTATTATAATATTTTTCTACATCAACAAGATTTAGGTGTTCAAGGGCCTTTTTCAGAGGTACTGAAGTGATTGTTCCATGCTGAAGGCTTATCATACGTCCGAAATCTTCATTTACAACCATGTCAATAGCTGCTACTCCAAATTTCCGGCCCATTCGACGATCATAGGCAGTAGGTGAACCGCCCCTCTGAAGATGCCTCAAAGCCACGTACCGCACTTCCATATTAGTCTGGTTTTGTATTTCTTCGGCAATGAAGCCTCCTATTCCACCGAGGTAATAGTGTCCGAAACCATCTCGTCCCCTTTTTTCAAGGACTTTTACCATACCCCTGGGCTTGGCTCCCTCGGAAACCAGGATAATACTGTATCTCTTGCCTGATTTTTTCCGCATTTTTAAAAGTTCTATAACGCGATCCATGTCAAAATTATGCTCGGGTATAAGTATTATCGCAGCACCGGAAGCCTCTCCGCCTTCAAGGGCCAGCCAACCGGCGTTTCTTCCCATGCATTCAACAACAAATACACGGCTGTGAGAACCTGCAGTAATGCGGAGCCTGTCTATGTCCGAGGTGATAACATTAACAGCAGAGTCAAAACCCAGAGTGTAATCCGTCTCGCTAAGGTCCCGGTCGATGGTTTTGGGTATGCCAACCACCTTTAAGCCTTTTTTATATAGCTTGTAGGCAGTCCCAAGGCTGTCGGCTCCTCCTATAACTACCAGTGCGTCGAGGCCCAGTTTTTCGCAATTCTGGATAATGGCATCAGATTTATCGTTTTTAGGGTCAAAAGGGTTGACCCTGGTCGTTCCAAGCCGGGTTCCCCCATACCTGTCCCAGGTCCTGACGATTTCTGAATCCAAAGGCATGGTCCATCGTTTAAGGCTTTCCTTTTTGTCAGGCTTTACTTCTATAAGGCCTTTCCAGCCGTCCATGATGCCGAGAATCTGAAAAATGGTGCCTCTTGTAGGAACCAGGTCTTTATCCATGGCAGAATATACCAGCCAGTGTATGGCACTGTTTATGCCTGCGCAATCGCCGCCCGCTGATAAGACGCCCACTTTTGTCTTCATCTGTTACCTCCATGAAATTCCAAGGGGAATACTTTTTTGTGGACTTTCAGAAATATAGATGAAGGTAAAGAAGGTGTCAAGATAGAGAAGTTTGGGCTTGCCAATACAAGTCTTCATCTGATAAGTCACAAACGCCACCCTAATGTTGAAAAGTCGAGGATACTAAGGATAAATGAACAGTCTGGAAACCATTATTCTTGGAATAGTTCAGGGGCTGACTGAGTTTCTGCCCATAAGCAGTTCCGGCCACTTGGTAATTTTTCAGAATCTACTGGGTTTCAGTGAGCCAGAATTGCTCCTTGACAGTGCACTGCATCTGGGTACTCTCGTGGCAGTATGTATCTATTTCAGGTCTGATCTTCGAAAAATGGTGTTCGAGGCCTGGAAATTTGATTTCAGGAAATCAAACGAGTCCCTCCTGTTGTGGGTCATCGTGGGAACTGTCCCCACAGGACTTATCGGTTTGATTTTCAGATCTCCCCTGGAAAGTCTATTCGGGTCCATAAATATGACAGGAACCATGCTTATAGTTACAGGTATAATTATCGCTGTCACTAAACTTATACCCGAAGAGTATGGAAAGAGAACAAGTCTGGGAATGGTGATTGCTCTTGCTGTTGGTTCGGCCCAGGGCCTGGCAATTATTCCAGGCATCTCAAGATCAGGCGCCACTATTGTGTGTGGTCTGCTGTGCGGCCTGGACAGGGATCTGGCAGCGAGATTCTCCTTTTTGCTCTCATTGCCTGCTATTGCCGGGGCTCTCATCCTTCAGCTTGATTCAGCTGCCCTGGAAAGGGTTGGGCTGGCTCCACTGCTTTGCGGGTTTGTCTGCTCAGCGGTTGTAGGGCTTTTGGCGTTGCGTATCCTGATGGGTATGGTAAGGAGAGGACGTTTATATTATTTTGCGCCATATTGCTGGGCCATTGGGCTCATCATTGTTTTTCTATTTTGATTTATAGAAAGTGATTGGCAGGGGCATAAAAGGATAAAATCCTAAATTCTAGTATCGAAATGAGAATTATGGGTAATGGGTAAGAGGTAAGAGGTGAGGGGGAAAAAAGAAGAAGAAGGAGGCCTGAGCAGGCGCCACGGGTTGTTATAATATATGCTTCGAGCCTGCGATTC